>DASXBC010000043.1:0-21329 GCA_036406355.1 Solirubrobacterales bacterium
GACCGAGTTCATGAAAATCTACGAGGTCCCGGTGGTCGAGATCCCGACCAACCGGCCGATGGTCCGGGCCGATCACAACGACCAGATCTTCAAGACCAAGGACGGCAAGTGGAAGGCGGTCCTCGAGGAGATCACGGCCCGCCACGAACACGGCCAGCCGATCCTGGTGGGAACGGTTTCGGTCGAGGTCTCGGAGATGATCTCGGGCGAACTGAAGCGGCGCGGGATCGAGCATGCGGTCCTCAACGCCAAGCCCGAGCACGCGGAACGGGAGGGCGAGCTGATCGCCCAGGCGGGCCGCCGCGGCGCGGTGATGATCGCGACGAACATGGCCGGGCGCGGTGTCGACATCAAGCTCGGCGGCGATCCCGAGCACCTCGCGACCAAAGAGCTGAAAAAGCTGGGGATCGGCCCCGAGGACGAGCGCTACGAGGAGGCGCTATCTGCGAAGACGGCTGAGTTCGAGCCGCAGTGCAAGGCCGAGGCCGAGGAGGTCCGCGAGCTCGGCGGCCTCTACATCTGCGGCACCGAGCGCCACGAATCGCGCCGCATCGACAACCAGCTCCGCGGCCGCTCCGGCCGCCAGGGCGACCCCGGCGAGACGCGCTTCTTCCTCTCCGCCGAAGACGACGTGATCCGCCTCTTCGCCGGCGACCGCATCTACAAAATCCTCGACCGCCTCGGCCCGGTGGACGAGGAGGGCGAGGAGATGCCGCTCGAGGCGAAAATGCTGACGAAAACGGTCGAGGGGGCTCAGAAGAAGGTCGAGGAGCAGAACTTCCTGATCCGCAAAAGGGTCCTCGAGTACGACGACGTCATGAACGAGCAGCGCCGCGTCGTCTACAAATACCGCCGCGAGATCCTCGAGGGGCGCGACATGTCCGACGTCGCCCGCGACGAGCTCGAGGGTGTGATCGACCGCCTCGTCGACGAGTACACGCCGGGCGACGACCTGACCGAGTGGGACATGCCCGAGCTCGAGCAGCAGCTGCGCCAGATCTGGCCGGTCGGCGTCGACGTCGCCGAGATGGCGCCGGAGACAGTCGATCGCGAAAAGCTGAAAGACGTCCTCGACGACGACGCGATGGAGGCCTACGACCGCCGTGAGGAGGAGCTCGGTGCGGAGCTGATGCGCTATCTCGAGCGCTCGATCCTGCTCGACGTGATCGACAACCGCTGGCGCGAGCACCTCTTTGACATGGACTACCTGCGGGAAGGGATCCACCTCCGCGGCTTCGCCCAGATCGACCCCCTGGTCGCCTACAAAAACGAGGGCTTTTCGATGTTCGAGGAGCTGATGCACTCGATCTGGGAAGAGTTCAGCAAGCTGATCTTCCACGCTCAGGTCGAAATCGACCCCTCGCGCCTGGACGGCTCGTTCGCCGGCAACGGCGGCAGCGCGATCGCGCTGGACTACTCCGGGGGGACGGAGGAAGCGCAGCCGTCGGCGCTCCAGGAAGTGGCCGCCGGCGCCGGCGGCGCCTCGGTCAGCGTCGGCACCGGCGCCGCCCCGAACGGCGAGAACATCGCCGCCGCGCCGGAGGTCGTCGAGACGGTGGTCAAGGACGAGCGGGTGCGTGACATCGGCCGCAACGACCCCTGCTGGTGCGGCTCGGGCAAAAAGTTCAAGAAGTGCCACGGGGCGTAGACCCCGTCCGGGAGTTCATCCGCGCCTTCAACGAGCGTGATCTCGACGGCTTCGTCGCCGTCCTCGACCCCGAGGTCGAGCTGCACGCGATGCGGGGCCTGCGCCGGGGGGTCGAGGCGGCGCGGCTCTGGGCCACCCGCCCGCCCGGCGGCGTCCAGCAGACGATCCAGCTCGAGGAGCTCTACGAGGACGGCACCGAGTCCGGCGGCGGCTCGGCGGTGGCGCTGATCCGCCGGGTGTGGGTCTGGGAAGAGGACGGATCGGCGGCGGGCGAGGACGAGATGGCGTGGCTGTTCGAGCTGCGCGACCATCGGGTCCTCAGCTGGCGCCCGTTCGAGGACCGGGCCGAGGCGCTCCACGCCGCGGGGTTCGACCGCGGCGTCGGATCGGCGTAGCATTCTGCCCCGATGGCTTCCGTCGCCGAGAGCAACACCGAGGCGGCCGAAGCCTGGAGCGGCTCGCTCTTCGAGTCCTTCGTCAGGTTTCGCGACCTGGCGACGCAGGGGCTGGGTGCCCACGGCGACGCGGCGATGAGTGCCCACCCCCCGGGTGAGGGAAATACCGTGATCGACCTCGGCTGCGGCTTCGGCGACACGACGCAGCGGCTCGCCGGCCTCATCGGCCCCGGCGGCAGCGCGCTCGGGGTCGACGTCTCGGAGCCGTTCATCGAGGCCGCCCGCCGGGACGCGGAGGAGGCCGGCGTCGACAACGTCCGCTTCGAGGTCGCCGACGTCCAGGTCGCCGAGTTCGGTGAGACCTTTGACTACGCCTTCTCGCGGATGGGGATCATGTTCTTCGCCAACCCCGTCCAGGCGCTTCGAAATGTGCGGACGAGATTGACACCGGGGGGGAGGCTCTGCGCGGTCGTCTGGCGCCGAAAGCTCGACAACGAGTGGGTGCGCAGGGCCGAGGAGGTGGTGGAGAAGTACCTCGACCACCCAGAGGAAACCAATGAGCCGACCTGCGGGCCCGGCCCCTTCTCCATGGCAGGCGCCGACACGGTGAGTGACCAGCTCAAATTCGCCGGGTTCGAGGAGATCTCCCTCCAGCGCTGCGACCTTCCGCTCAAGATCGGCAACGACCTCGACCACGCGGTCGAATTCAACATGGCGTTGGGGCCCGCGGCGGAGATCCTGCGCCAGTGGGAAGACCGGATCGACGAGATCCGCCCGAAGATCGCCGCCGAGCTGCGCGAGGCGCTGGTGGAATTCGACGGGCCTGACGGGGTCATCGCCCCCGCCTCGACCTGGATCATCGGCGCCCGGGCGCCGCTCCAATAGTCTGTTCGCATGGCTGACGCAGCGACGGAATCGGTGCCGGCGCGGCTGGCCGCGATCCGCGGGCAGTTGAAGCTGCTCGCGGATTATCTTTGACCCCGCATCGCTCGAAACCGAGGTCGACCGGCTCGAGGCCGAGATGCAGCGCCCGGGGTTCTGGGACGACCAGGATGCGGCGGCCCGGACCAGTGCCGCGCACGCGAGCGCCCAGCGCAGGCTGAACGGGTTCCGCGAGCTCGAGTCCGATGTCGGCGACCTCGACGAGCTGGCCGAGATGGCGGCCGACGACGAGGGCCTCGCCGAGGAGCTCTCGACCCAGCTCGGCTCGGTCGAAGAGCGCCTCGCCGAGCTCGAAGAGGCGCGCCTGTTCAGCGGCGAGTACGACGCCGGTGACGCGGTCGTAACCGTCCACGCCGGAGCCGGTGGCACCGACTCCCAGGACTGGGCCGAAATTCTGCTGAGGATGTACCTGCGCTGGGCCGAGCGGCGCGGCTTCGAGGTCGAGATGAAGGAGGCCTCGCCGGGGGAGGAGGCGGGGTTGAAGTCGGCCACCTTCGTCGCCCGCGGCGAGAACGCCTATGGCCTTTTCGCCGCCGAGCGCGGCGTCCACCGCCTGGTCCGGATCTCCCCCTTCGACTCCTCGGCGCGACGTCACACCAGCTTCGCCCAGGTCGACGTCGGGCCGCTCGTCGACGAAAACGTCGCGGTCGAGGTCGACGACACCGACCTGCGGGTCGACACCTATCGCGCCTCGGGGGCCGGCGGCCAGCACGTCAACAAGACCGACTCGGCGGTGCGGATCACCCACATCCCGAGCGGGATCGTCGTCCAGTGCCAGAACGAGCGCTCCCAGACCCAGAACAAGGCCGCGGCGATGCAGCTGCTGCGCTCGAAGCTGATCGAGCTCGAGGAGCGCAAACGGGCCGAACGGCTCGCGAAGGAGCGGGGCGAGGTCAAAGACGTCGCCTGGGGGTCGCAGATCCGCAGCTACTTCCTCCATCCCGATCAGCGGGTCAAGGACCACCGGACCGGTCACGAGGCCGGGGACGCCGAACGCGTTCTCGACGGCGACATCGATGACTTCATTCGCGATTACCTGAACAAGACAGCCGCCTCGGCCGCGGCCTCCGGGGGCCCGCAGGGGTGAGCGAGCCGCTGCGCTTCCTCGAGCGCCCGGCGGCGGGCGAGCCGCGGGGGCTGCTCGTCCTCCACCACGGCCGCGGCAGCGACGCGCCGGACCTGCTGGGACTCGCCGACCTCCTCGACCCCGAGCGGGCGCTGCACGTCGTCGCGCCGCGCGCGCCGCTCGTCCTGCCCGGCTCGCCCGGATTCCACTGGTACCTCGTCCCCCGGGTCGGCCACCCCGACCCCGACAGCTTCGACGGCGCTCGCGCCGCGCTGGCCGACCTCCACGACCGCCTCTGGGACCAGACAGGGCTCGGCCCCGAGGCGACGATCCTCGGCGGGTTCTCGATGGGCTCGGTGATGAGCTACGCGATGGGACTGGGCGCCGACCGACCGCCGGTCTCCGGGATCCTTGCCTTCAGCGGCTTCCTCCCGATCGTCGAGGGCTGGGAGCCCCAGTTCGAGGACAGGGCCTCGACCCGGGTCTTCATCGCCCACGGCGAGAACGACCCGGTCATCGAGATCGCCTTCGCGCGGCGTGCCCGCGAGCTGATCGAAGCGGGCGGCCTCGCGGTCTCCTATCACGAGTCCGCCCTCGGCCACCAGATCGAACCCGCCCACATCCCGCTCGCCGCCGAGTGGCTGGGCGCGGCGCTGGCGACCGGTTGAGCGGCTATTCGGCGGGCCCGGAGGCCGGGTCGGACTGGAACCACGCCGGCCGGCCGTGGAGGGTCCGTCTCAGCGACAGCCGCCGGGTGGAGTAGCGGTCGCAGTAGCTCGGCGTCGAGGGAATGTCGACGGTGAGGAGGAAGTCGGTCGCCTGCCGTGCCCGTTCCATCTGCGCCGCTCCGAGGCTCTCGCGCAGCCTCAGCACGCCGCTGCGGCCGAGGTGGCGCTTGACGACGCCGAGGCCGAGCGAGGCGCCGCCACTCCGCATCTCAAAGTCGAGATAGGCCCTGGTGGGAACGACGGCCGAGTACCTGACCACGATCCGCAGACGGTTGCGCGAGGCGCTTGAGACGACTCGCGCCTGCGCCGATCGCAGCAGGCACGCTTCGGGCGGGTAGGGCCCCGGTTCAGCCGGAGCTTCAGCGGGTTCGCATTCGACCACGCCTTCTTCCCATTCGATGCATTCTTCGCCGAGCGCCGATTCGGCCGCCGCTTCAGGCGGCGGGAATTCGGCCGCCGGCGAGCTCGCCGCCTTGACCAGGCCGAGGAGTGCGATGAGAACCACCGGCGCGGCTATCGAGACGAGCCATGCGACCCGCGTCAGGTTCACCTCGCGCTCGGGGTCGGCCGGTCGTTCGGTCATCGCCTCCCGGTAATCGACCTTCGCGGGCGCCTGCTTTAGCCGGCCGCGCCCTCGAGCTCGAGCAGCGACCGCTTCATCGGCAGGCCGCCGCCGTAGCCGCCGAGCCCGCCGCCGGTGCGAAGCACCCGGTGGCAGGGGACGACGATCGGGATCGGGTTCGAGCCGCAGGCCGAACCCGCCGCCCGGACCGCCCGCTCGTTGCCGGCGCTGGCCGCGACCTGCATGTAGCTGCGGGTCTGCCCGTAGGGGATGCGGTTGATCGCGCGCAGGACCCTGCGCCGGAAGTCGCGGCTGAGCCGCCAGTCGAGCGCCAGCTCGAACTCGGTCAGGCGCCCGTCGAAGTAGAGGTCGAGCTCGCGCCTCGCCTCATCGAGCGGCGCCGAGGCCTCGAGCACGCGCGGGGAGACCCGCGCCGCGAGGTCTTCCAACAGCTCGTCGGCCTCCTGCTCGGGCAGCCCGACGCGGACCAGTCCGCGGGGGGTCGCGGCAAGCAGCAGCTCGCCGAACGGGGAGTCGGTGGTCGTGTAGGCGACGTCGAGCAGCCCCTCGTCGGCGGCGCGCTCGGTCAACCTCTTCAGCTCGGCCTTCATGCCAGCTCCTTTCTCAGTCGCTTTATTCCCTCGTGCAGGCTGCGCCTGGCCGCCGCGGGTGAGCAGCCGAGCGCGGCGGCGATCTCGGAATGGGGCAGGTCCGCCCCGAAGCGCAGCGCGACCGCGGCCCGCTGTTTAGGCGGCAGCGCTCCGACCATGTCCCAGATGCCCTCGTCCGGCTCGGGATCGGGGGCGGCGACATCGACCGGGTCGGAGACCGGGACCGGTCGGCGGCCGTTGGCGCGATGGTGGTCGATCGCCTTGCGGTGGGCGATCGTCAGCAGCCATCCACGGAGATTGCGGGCGTCACGGAGCCTCGGGTAGGCGCGGAGCGCCGCCAGGAAGGTCTCCTGGAAGCAGTCATCGGCATCGGCGCCGCCGACGGCCCCGCGCAGGGTGGCCATCACCACCCCGGCGTGATCGTCGATCAGGGCCTGGAACGGGGGAAGTCGGGTCACTTCACCGATTAAACGCCGCCGCGGGCGCCGACGTGAGATCCAAAACGCACTTATGCACCCTATGCGGGACAAACTGCGTTCGGAGAGCCTCTAGGCTGCGCCGGTGAGCGAGGACGCCGAGCAGCTATCCGCGGTCGTGGCCCGCGCCCTCGCCGAGGACGTCGGCACCGGCGACGTGACCACCGAGGCCACGGTCGCCGATGGCGCCCGCGGCCGCGGCAGGATCGTCCAGAAGCAGCCCGGAGTCATCTTCGGGCTCGCGGCGGTCGCCGAGACGATGCACCAGTGCGGGGTCGACTCGGTCGACAACCTCGTCGTCGAGGGCCAGTGGCGGGACGCGGTCCCGGCCGACGTCGCCCTCGCGATCGGGCCGGCGGCCGGCCTGCTCGCGGCGGAGCGGACCGGGCTCAACTTCCTCGGCCATCTCTCGGGCATCGCGACCCTGACCGCGCGCTTCGTCGAGGCGGTGGCCGGCACCGGGGCGCGGATCCTCGACACCCGCAAGACGACCCCCGGCCTGCGGTCCCTCGAGAAGGCGGCGGTGGCCGCTGGGGGAGGCGTCAACCATCGTCTCGGCCTCTTCGACGCGATCCTGATCAAGGAGAACCACATCGCTCTCGCCGGCGGCCTCGCCGCGGCGGTCTCGGCGGCGCGGGCCGCGAGGCCGGACCTCGTCGTCGAGGTCGAGTGCCGCGATCTGGATGAGGTCGCCGACGCGCTCGCCGCCGGCCCCGACCGGCTCCTGCTCGACAACATGTCTGCGGCCCAGCTGCGGCAGGCCGTGGCCGCCCGCGACGGCGGTGGCGGCGGGGGCCCGAAGCTCGAGGCCTCCGGCGGCGTCGACCTTCACGGCGTCCGGGCGATCGCCGAGACGGGAGTCGACTTCATCTCGGTCGGCGCCCTGACCCACTCGGCGCCGCGGCTCGACCTCAGCATGCTGATCGAGCCGCTCTAGCCGTGCGGCCCGGCGTCAGCGCTGGACCGTGATCGTCAGCTTCATTTCCTTCGGGTGGACGGTGCACATGAACTTGTAGACGCCGGCCTTGTTGAGGGTCTTCGAGAAATTGATGCCGTTGCTCTTGGTCGTCTCGGAGTGGAAGGAGCCCCCGGGGCCCGACGTCTTGGTCACGTTGTGTTTGTGCTTGCCGGTCCAGTCGAACCTGACCTTGGTGCCGACGCTCACGGTCTTGCTCGAGGGGGAGAAGAAGTTGTCGCCGATCGTGATCGTCGCCGCCGAGGCCGAGTTGGCCAGCGCCGGGATCGCCAGCAGCGCGGCGACCGCGAGCAGGGGGACGATTGTGAGCTTGCGCATCAAAAAAGCCTCCTCGTAGTAATTGCCGGGTGTTACGCGGCCACGTCGGCAAAGGTTCAACGTGCGCTACTTCAGCAGACGCGAGAGCCGCCGGTCCTTGAGGATCCGGCCGCCGGTCTGCTCGGCCGGGCAGTAGTTGGTCTGGTGCTCGGAGAAGAAGACCGCCTCGATCGTCGTCCCGCAGCGGGGACAGGGCTCGCCCTCGCGCCTGTGGACCCTGAGCGGCATCGGCAGTTTGTCGGGCAGGTCGGCGCCGACAACCTCCTCGTAGTGGTCGATCGCGGCGCCGAGGACACCGAGCGCCCCGTGCAGGCGGGCGACCTCGTCCTCCTCGAGCTCAGAGCCCTGGCGGAACGGCGAGAGCCGCGCCTCCCAGAGGATCTCGTCTACCCATGAGCGCCCGATCCCCGCGATGTCGCGCTGGTGGCGGAGCAGCGGGTGCAGGTGGCGCGGCTGGGCGATCAGCGCCGCGAATGCCTCGAGCGGGGGCGGCGGCCATGCCTCGGGCCCGAGCGTCGCGACCGCCTCGTCCTCGCCGACCGCGGCGGCCGGGAGCAGCTTCGCCCAGGCGCGCTGCCGGGTGCCGAACTCGCGCAGCCGCAGCTCACGCCCGTCGCCGAGCCTGATCAGGACACGCGCGGAACGGTCCTTCATCGAGGCCCGCTTCTCGGAGACCCCTAGCCGCCCGGCCGACATCAGGTGGATCAGGAGCGCGAGGTCGCCGAACTCGACCACCGGCATCTTGCCAACGCGCCGCACACCGGTGACGCTTCTCCCGGCCAGCGCGTCGAGGGGCGGATCGAAGGTCTTCATCACGTTCATCCCCGGCGCCAGCGCCGACTCGACCTCGGCTCCGGCGACGGCAGCATCGAGCCTTCTCGCCGTGATCTCGACCTCGGGCAGCTCGGGCATATCCCCAAGTCTGCCGGGTGGATAAACTCTGGGAAGTTCATTCGACTGGACTCAGGCTCACGCCATGCCAGCGAACATAAGACCAGTCGGCCCCCGCGGGGTCGATTCGAGGCAAGCAATGAGAGAGCTACCGACGATCAACGAACCGGTGCCGATGCTCGACCTAGCCCCGGACGAGATCGAGCGCCTGTCGGCGGAGGTTCGGGCCCTCGCCGAGGAGCGGGACGCGGTGATCCTCGCCCACAACTACCAGGTCCCCGAGATCCAGTCGGTCGCGCACTACACCGGCGACTCGCTCGGGCTCTCGCGCCGCGCCGCGGCCGAGGACGCATCGACGATCGCCTTCTGCGGCGTCCACTTCATGGCCGAGACCGCCGCGATCCTCTCGCCCGAGAAGACCGTTCTGATCCCGGACCTCGACGCCGGCTGCTCGCTCGCCGACTCGATCACGGCCGAGGAACTGCGCGGGTGGAAGGCCAAGCACGGCCCCGACGCCGTCGTCGTCATGTACGTCAACACCTCGGCCGAGGTGAAGGCGGAGACCGACTACTGCTGCACGTCGTCGAACGCCGTCAAGGTCGTCGAGCACATACTCCGCGAGCACGGCCCCGAGACCGAGATCCTGTTCGGCCCCGACATGTGGCTCGGGGCCTACGTCGAGCGGGTCACCGGCCACTCGATGCATGTCTGGCCAGGCGAGTGCCACGTCCACGCCGGGATCCGCCCCGATGACATCGCCGAGCGCCGGGCCGCTCATCCCGATGCCGAGTTCCTCGTCCACCCCGAGTGCGGTTGCGTCACCCAGGTGATGGAGTACGTCGCCGCCGGCGAAGTCGACGAGGAGGGGGTCCACATGCTCTCGACCGGCCAGATGCTCGACTACGTCGAGCGGCACCCCGAGGGCGAGTTCATCGTCGCGACCGAGAACGGGATGCTGCACGCCCTGCGCCAGGCGGCCCCCGGGGTCAGCCTCGTCGAGGCCAACCGGATGGCCTACTGCAAGTACATGAAGATGATCACCCTGCCGAAGCTTCGCGACGGCCTGCGGGAGATGAGGTTCGAGGTCGCGGTCCCTCGGGAAATCGCCGATCGTGCGCGGATTCCGATCGAGCGGATGGTCGCGATCGGGTAGCTTCTCCCTCGCTTTGGACCAGGCAACCCCCGAGCAGGCGATCGACCGCGAGCAGCTCCACGAGCTGGCTCAGCAGCTCCGGGTCGACTCCGTCCGCGCCGCCGCCGCCGCCGGCTCCGGGCACCCGACCTCGTCGATGTCGGCCGCCGACCTGATGGCGGTCCTGCTCGCCGGCCATCTCCACTACGACTTCGGCGCGCCCGACAACCCGGCGAACGACCACCTGGTCTTCTCCAAGGGCCACGCGTCGCCGTTGCTCTACTCGATGTACAAGCTGGCGGGGGCGATCGAGGACGAGGAGCTGCTGACCTTCCGCGAGTTCGGCTCGCGGCTCCAGGGCCACCCGACCCCGGAGATCCCCTGGGTAGACGTCGCGACGGGCTCGCTCGGGCAGGGCCTCCCGATCTCGATCGGGATCGCCCTTGCCGGCGCCCGCCTCGAGCATGCCGATTTCACCGTCTGGGTGCTGTGCGGCGACTCCGAGCTCGCCGAGGGCTCGATGTGGGAGGCCTTCGAGCACGCCGGGCACGAACGGCTCGACAACCTGATCGCGATCGTCGATGTCAATCGCCTCGGCCAGCGCGGCCCGACGATGCACGAGTGGGACACCTCCTCCTGGGCCGGCCGCGCCGCGGCCTGCGGCTGGGACGTCCAGGAGATCGACGGCCACGACCTCGAGGCGATCGAGGCCGCCTACGCGACGGCCGAGGCGGCCGTTCGGCCGGCGGTCATCTTCGCCCGCACGAGGAAGGGCTCAGGCGTCAGCGCGGTCGAGGACATGGAAGGCTGGCACGGCAAGCCGCTCGAGGACCCCGATGCGGCGGTCGAGGAGCTCGGTGGCGTCCGCTCGCTGCGGGTCGAGGTCGCGCATCCCGGGGAGGCGCCCTCCTACGAGATCGCGCGGACGGAGGTCGAGCGCCCCGGCTACGAGATCGGCGAGAAGGTCGCGACCCGCGGGGCCTACGGCGACGCCCTCGCCTGGCTCGGCTCGATCGACGAGCGGGTGGTGGCACTCGACGGCGAGGTCGGCAACTCGACCTACGCCGAAAGGTTCGCCGCCAAGCACCCCGACCGCTTCTTCGAGATGTACATCGCCGAGCAGCAGATGGTCGCCGCCGCAGTCGGCATGCAGACCCGCGGCTGGAGGCCGTTCGCGTCCTCGTTCGGAGCCTTCCTCAGCCGCGCATACGACTTCGTCCGGATGGCGGCGATCTCCGACGCCGACCTCAAGCTCTGCGGCTCCCACGTCGGCGTCTCGATCGGGCCCGACGGGCCCTCGCAGATGGCGCTCGAAGACCTTGCCTCGCTGCGCGCGGTGTTCGGCAGCGTCGTCCTCTACCCCTCCGACCCCAACCAGACGGTGGCGCTCCTCGACGCGATGCGCGAGCACCGGGGAATCAGCTACATGCGGACCACCAGGGGCGCGGCCCCGACCCTCTACGGTGCGGACCAGCGGTTCGAGATCGGCGGCAGTCACACGGTCCGCTCCGGTGGTGACGACGAGATCACCCTGATCGGCGCCGGGATCACCCTCCACGAATGCCTCGCCGCGGCCGACCAGCTGGCCGAGAAAGGGACCGCGGCCAGGGTCATCGACCTCTACTCGCTGAAGCCGGTCGATTCCGAGACGATCCTCGCCGCGGCCGCCGAGACGCGGGCGCTGATCACGGTCGAGGATCACTGGCCGGAGGGGGGGATCGGCGAGACCGTCGCCGCTGTCCTCGCCGCCGCCGGATCCGCGACCCCGCAGACCAGGCTCGCCGTCAGCGGCCGCCCGACGAGCGGTCCGCCGGAGGCGCTGTTGGCGGCGGCCGGCATCGACGCCGCGAGCATCGTCGCCGCCGCGAGCGCTGTTTAAGCGTTTGCTCATCATTCGCTAAGCTTCCGCCAACCTGGTTCTGGGCGGGGACTTGCGTGGCCGAGGCCGCGCAGGAGTCACCCTCTACTCGGAGAAGGGACCGCGGCAATGGCGAGACCGAGAAAACGGGGGCAGGAACGGAGCGGTGGCGAGGGCCACCGCTCGCGTCGTGGCGGCAGGCCGATCGTCGAGATGCGCGACGTGACCAAGGTCTACCCCGGCGGCCACATGGCCCTCGACCGCGTCTCGCTGGCGATCGGCCGCGGCGAGTTCGTCTTCCTCGTCGGCCCGACAGGGTGCGGCAAGTCAACCCTGATCAAGCTTCTGATCCGCGAGCTCGAGGCGAGCGAGGGCAGCGTGCGGATCGCGGGCCGCGACATCGGCGCCCTGCCGGAGAAGAAGATCCCGCAGCTGCGGCGCAACATCGGCACCGTCTTCCAGGACTTCAAGCTGCTCCCGGACCGCACCGTCTACGACAACGTCGCCTACGCCCTGCAGGTGATCGGCGCCGGCCGCGCCACGATCAAGACCCAGGTGCCGGAGATCATCCGCCTCGTCGGCCTCTCGACCAAACTCCACAACTACCCCGACCAGCTCTCCGGCGGCGAGCAGCAGCGCGTCTCGATCGCGCGGGCCTTCGTCAACCACCCGCCGCTGCTGCTGGCCGACGAGCCGAGCGGGAACCTCGACCCGGTCACATCGATCGGGGTGATGCAGCTCCTCTACCGGATCAACAAGACCGGGACCACGGTGCTGGTCGTCACCCATGACCGCGAGATGGTCGACAGCATGCGTCGCCGCGTGATCGAGCTCTACGAGGGCCGCGTCGTTCGCGACGAGGTCAGCGGCGGCTACACCGAGGAGTCGACCAGCGAGTTCGGCCTGCGGATGCGGGCCGAGATGGGGGTCGCGCCCGAGGGCCAGACCAACGGCCACGACACCCTCTTCTGATGAGCGCGGAGCGAGCAAGCGTGCATCTCTGGTTCTCCGCGCCGCGAGCGAAGCGCGAGGGTTCGTGATGTCGAGGCTCTTCTTCTTCATCCGCGAGGCATTCCGGGCGCTGCGCCGCAACGGGGCGCCGAGCATGGCCGCAATCGTCACCACCGTGATCACCGTCGTCCTGCTCGGGGTCCTGATTCCGATCTTCCAGACCACCCAGGCGAAGAGCGAATCGGTGCGCTCGAGCCTCGAATTCCGGGTGCCGGTCTACGACGACGCGACCAAGGGGGAAATCGCCTCCCTGCAGACGAAGCTGGAAGCGATCCCCCACGTCGAGTCGGTGCGCTTCATCAGCAAGGCCGCGGCGCTCGAAGAATTCAAGAGCTCATACGGCAAGGGCAAAGTCGAAGAATCGATAACCCAGCTCAACGGCTACAACCCGCTGCCCGGGAACTTCTCGGTCAAGCCCGACGACGCCGCCAACCTCGAATCGACGCGCACCGCGGTCGCCCCGCCCGGCCCGGAAGGCAAGCCGAAGCCGATCTCACCGATCATCAACGCCGAAACGCCGACCTTCCAGCAGCAGCAGGGAGCGCAGCAGATCGAGCAGGTGACGAGCGCGCTGAAGATCGTCCTGACGGTGATCACCGCCCTCCTGATCGCCGCCTCGCTGATGCTCGTCGGCAACACGATCAGGCTCTCGATCTACACCCGCCGGCGCGAGATCGAGGTCATGCGGCTGGTCGGCGCGACGCGCTGGTTCATCCGCTGGCCGTTCATGATCGAGGGGGTGGTCGTCGGCTTCGCGGGCGGCCTGATCGCGATACTGATCCTGTGGCTGGGCAAGATGACGATCGTCGACCCCCTCAGCAGGACCTTCAGGTTCCTGGAAACGCAGAACACCAGCGCGCTCTCGTTCCCGGCCCTGGTGGCGATCCTGTTCGCCGCCTCGGTCCTGGTCTCCGCGCTCGGGTCTGGCGTGACGCTCCGCCGCTTCCTGAAGGTCTGAGCCGACTGTGAGGCCGGTCAGGATCGTGGCCCTCGCGGCTGCGCTGCTCGCCATGCTTGCCGCCGGGATCTGGCTAGGCGGACACCCGGCCCACCTGCCCACACCGCTCCGCGACGTCTTCGTCGACGAATCCGCCGGGCTGACCGCGGAAGCGACCGAACTGATCGAGGACAACTACTACCGCGAAGTCGACGAATCCGAACTGATCGACTCCTCGCTTGCGGGGATGGCGCGCGGGCTGCGCCACCGCTTCCACGATCGCTTCACCGAATACTTCCCGCCGGCGATCCTCGAACACTTCAACGAAGAGATCGAAGGCAAGTTCTCGGGAATCGGCCTCACCGTCATCAAGGTCAAGTCCGGCCTACAGGTCGAAAAAGTGTTCAAGGGGTCTCCCGCCGAAAAGGCCGGGATCAAACCCGGGGAAGTCATCGTCAGCGTCGAAGGCCACGACATCGCCCACCTCAGCTCGACCAAATCGACCGAACTGATCAAAGGAGAAGCGGGGACCGAGGTCACGATCGGCGTCAGCGGGGACGGGCGCGGGAAGGTCGACCAACTCACCCTGACCAGGGCGCAGATCTCGGTCCCGGTCGTCGTCAGCACCGTGCTCGAATCGGGCGGCAGGAAATTCGGTTACGTCCGCCTGGCGACCTTCAGCGAAGGGTCGCACGCCTACGTGCGGAAGGCGGTCGAACGGGTCCGGCGCAAGGGTGCGGAAGGGCTGATCCTCGACCTGCGCGGCAACGGCGGTGGCCTGCTCGAGGAGGCGGTGCTCAACGCGAGCATCTTCCTGCCGAAGGGGACCGTCGTCGTCTCGACCAAATCGAGGACCCAGGGCGACGCCGTCTATGACGCCCTCGGCGACAACCTGCCGCCGCAGCCGATCGTCGTGCTGATCGACCGCAATACGGCCTCGGCGGCCGAGATCCTCACCGCCGCCCTCGCCGAGAAGGCCGGGGCGGAGGTCGTCGGCACCCGCTCCTACGGCAAGGGCGTCTTCCAGCAGGAGGTATCGCTCTCCAACGGCGGCGCGCTGAAGATGACGATCGGCGAGTACTACACCCCGAACGGCGAAAACCTCGCCGGCAAGGGAATCCACCCCGACGTCTACGTGCGCGACAACCCGAAGACCAAACGCGACGAGGCGCGCGAACGAGCACTCAGCGTCCTCGCGGCCAAGAAGGGCTCGGGTTGAGCCCACGCGGCTCGGCCCGGCGCGGCCGGGGGCGGCGACGGGCGGCGCCGCGGAGCGCGAGAGAGGCGGTTGATGCGCTGCTCGATGCGGAGCTCGGCCGCCGTGGATTTCCGATCTCGCTCGAGGCCGAAGCCGAGCGCGTCGCGGGGTCGGCGGGGGGCGAGCAGCGCCGCGACCTCACCGGGCTGCCGACCTTCACCGTCGACCCCGCGACGGCGCGCGACTTCGACGACGCGGTGTCGGCGCGCCGCGAGGGGGAGGGGACCCGGCTCTGGATCCACATCGCCGACGTCGCCGCCCACGTGCGCCCGGGGTCGCCGCTCGATCGTGAGGCCCGCCGGCGCGGGAACAGCACCTATGTCCCGGGCACCGTCGAGCCGATGCTGCCGCGGGCGCTGAGCGAGGAGGCCTGCAGCCTCTCGCCCGGCGTCGAGCGGCTGGCGGTGACGGCCGAGTTCGAGCTCGACTCCGGCGGGGCCCCGCGCGGCGCCTCCTTCTACCGCAGTCGCGTCCGCTCCGACGCGCGCCTCGATTATGACCGGCTCGACCTCATCTTCAGCAGTCGCGCCGCCCCGCCCGAGGAGGTGGCGGAGCCGCTGGCCCTGGCTCGGGATGCGGCGGCGAGGCTGGCCGAGCTGCGCGGTTCCCGCGGGCTCGAGGTCGAGACGGCGGAGCCCGAGTTCCGTTTCGATCGGTCCGGGCATGTGGTTGCGGCTCGGGCGGTGCCGCAGACCGAGTCCCACCGCCTGATCGAGCGGTTGATGATCCTCACCAACGAGCAGGTCGCGCAGCTGCTCGAGCGCCGTCGGGTACCGGCGATCTACCGCGTCCACGGCCAGCCGGATCCTCCGCGCGTGGAACGGATGATCGGCCAGCTCCAAGCGCTGGGGATCCCGACCCCGCCGCTGCGGGGGTCGCTCGCGCCGCGGCAGGCGGGCGAGCTGGCCGCCGATGCCAGCCGCCTGGTCTCGAGGGAGGCCTCGCGGCGCGGTCACGGCCGCGAGGCGTATACATCTCTCGTGCTCAGGTCCCTCCAGCAGGCGGTCTACAGCGAGCGCAACACCGGCCACGCGGGCCTGGGGAGCGCCGCCTACTGCCACTTCACCTCGCCGATCAGGCGCTACCCGGACCTCGTGGTCCACCGCGCCCTGCTCGCCGCGGTGGGCGAGGGAGAGGCGGCTCCAGGCGCCCCCGAGGCGCGGGAGGCGGCCCGCGACTGCAGCGAGCGCGAGCGCGACTCGATGCGGGTCGAGCGCGAGGGCGACGACATCTGCGCCGCCTACCTTCTCGAGCGCGAGCTCGGGGAGCGCGGAGCCGAGGTCGAGTTCGAGGGCGAGGTGTCGGGGGTGATCGGCGCCGGCGCGTTCGCCCGCTTCGGCGGCGAGCTCGGGGACGTCTACGAGGGATTCCTGCCGGCCCGCACGCTGGGGGGCGCCGAGCGCTTCGAGCTGAACGAGACCGAGACCGCCCTCGTCGGGCAGCGGTCGGGCCGCGCGCTGCGCCTCGGCGACCCGGTCTCGCTGCGGGTCAGCCGCGTCGACGCCCCCCGGGGCAGGGTCGACCTGGAGCCGAACGAGGGCTAGCCGATGGCGAAGAAGGCCAAGAGCCGGCGAAGCCCCGCCTCAGGAGACGTCGCGACCAACCGCCGTGCCGGGCACCGGTTCGAGCTCGTCGAGAAATTCGAGGCGGGAATCGCGCTGCGCGGCTCGGAGGTGAAGTCGCTTCGCAATGGAAAGGCGCAGCTCAGCGACGCCTACGCCGTCGTCGACCGCGGCGAGGTCTGGCTGCGCGGCCTCCACATCCCGCCGTACGAGCCGGCCAGCCGCGAGAACCACGATCCCGAACGGCCCCGCAAGCTGCTCCTCCACCGAGCGGAGATCGAGCGGCTGGTCGGAAAAACGGCGCAGCGGGGATTGACGCTCGTTCCGACCCGGATCTACTTCAAGGGGCCGCGGGCCAAGGTCGAGCTCGCGCTGGCCCGCGGCAAGGAGGGACGGGACCGCCGTAGGGAGATCGCGGAGCGTGACGTGCGGCGCGAGGTCGAGCGCGAATTCAAGAGCAGAATCAGGTAGCTTCGGGGCTGTGATCACCGCATCGGTTCCCAGCGAAGTCGGCGAATTCGTCAGCGACAACATCGAGTACTTCGTGGCAGGTCTCGTGGTCGCGATCCTGCTGCTCCTGCTCGTGATCAGCATCCAGCGGCGCCGCCAGGAGCAGCAGAAACAGAAGGCGGGAAGCGGTGGGCCGCCGCCGCCCCCGAAGGCACAGAAGCCACCGAAGCCGCCGAAGCCCCCGAAGCAAAAGAAGCCGTCGCGGGCCGAGCGCCGGCGACAGAAGAAGGAGGCGGAGGCGGCGAAGAAGCGGCCGCCGCCGGCGCCGCAGCCCGGCACGCAGCCGGCCGCTGCGCCGACCACCGAAACCGAAGTTCCAGCCGCCGCCGCTCCGGCCGCCGCCGCTCCGGCGGCGACCGAGGCAGCCGCGACCGCAGCGGTCGCCGCGGCTCCGGCAGTCGCGCTGAGCGCCAAGGAGAAACGGAAGCAGTCGCGGCAGCAGCAGCGTGCCGCACGCACAGAACAGCGAGCACAGCGGCAGGCGAACGCGAAACTTCGCCGCGAAGAGCGGGCCCGCAAACGGGCCGAACGCCGCGGTGGGACGCCGACCTCGTCGCGGCGGGCACGCAAGGAAGCGGCCAAGGTCGAGCGCGAAACCGCAGCCGCCCGGGCCGCTCAGGAGCGTGCGCTGCTGGCCCAGCAGAGCGCCCAGGCCGCCGGCATGGCGGTGCCCGGCCAGGCGCCGCCGCAGCCCTACCCGGTCGCGCCCGCCCAGCCCTATCCGGTCCAGCCTGCCGCGCCGCAGCAGTATCCGAGCCTGCCGCCGCAGCCATACCCGGCTCAGCCCGCCACACCGCAGGCTCCGTTCCAACCGCCGCCGGCCCCGCCGCAGCCTCCGCCCCCCGCTCCGGCCGTGCCCGTCCCCCCGGTCATGCCACCGCTTCAGGCCGGCGCGACGGAGCCCGCCTACGATCCCGCGACGGCCGAGCGGCGCGTCCAGGACAAGGTCGCCGAGATTCAGCAGCAGGAGGGGCGGATCCGCGCCGAGGCGGAGCGCCGAATCGCCGAGGCCGAACAGCACCAGCAGGCGGCCGGCCCGAGGATCGAGCCGACCGAGGCCGGGCAGACGACGCAGAGCCTTCCGCCGCCGGTCCCGCCCGGCCTTCAGGGCGCCGAACAGCACCTGCAGCGTGGCCGCGAAGAGCACGAGCGTTCGATGAGCGATGCCGAGCGGCGCCTCACCGAGATCGAGGAGCGGACCAAAGCCGCCGAAAAACGGGCCGCCGAGGCCCAACGGCTCGCTGCACTCAAAGCCGAGGAGGAGGAGCGCGAGCGACGGCTCAAAGACCTACGGGACAGCGTCGCCCAGGCCGAGGAGCGGGCCCGCCAGGCCGAGCAGCGCGCGGCGGAGGCCGAGCAGGCGGTGATGCGCTCGGTCGGCCCGAGCCCCGGCGCCCCGGCCCATCCTCAGGAGCAGGCTCAGGCGGTCGAGGCCCAGCCGGAGGCGCCGCCGCCGGTCCAGGAGATGCCGCCACAGCCTCCCAGCCCGCCCCCGCCCGCCCCGGAGCCTCCCGGGCCGCCGCCGACGCCGGCACCACCGCCGCCCGCCCCGGACCCGACGCCGCCGCCACCGCCGCCGGAACCCCCGGCACCGCCGGCTCCCGAGCCCCCGACCGCCGGCCCCGCCCCGTCGATCTCGCTCAACAGCGTCAGCTTCGAGCAGCTCCGCTCGCAGGGGCTGAGCGTCACCCAGGCGACCCGTCTGCTAGCCCACCGCGAGCGGATCGGCAGCTTCCAATCGCTTGACGACCTCGACGAAGTCCCTGGGTTCCCCAAGGACCAGCTCGACGCGCTGAAGCGCCGCTCGGAGCTCTAGAGGCCGTAGGCCTCGAGCAGCTTCAGCCAGATCTCGCTGCGGGTCGGGAAGGCCGCGACCGCATGCCGCAACCGCTTCAGCGGCACCTCGCCGACCACCGCGACAGTCGCCGCGTGGAGGAAGTCGGACGTCTCGAAGCCGCAGAACGTGGCGCCGACGACCACCCCTCGGGCCTCGTCGACGACCATCCTGGTCGTGCCCCCCGTGCCCTTGCCCTGGAAACTGCCGCCGGCCGTTTCTTCGGTGCCGACGTCGACGGCGCGGGCGTCGATCCCCTCCGCTGCGGCCTCGGCCAGGGTCCTGCCGATCGCAGCGACCTGGGGATCGGTGAAGATCACACGGGGCGAGCCGATCCCCTCGGCGATCGCCTCGACCGGCCTGCCGTGGATGTTCTCGGCCACGACCCAGCCCTGGTACTTGCCCATGTGGGTGAATAGTGCCCGGCCGTTGACGTCGCCCACCGCATAGAGCCAGTCTCGACCGCCGACCCGGAGGCTGTCGTCGGCGATGAGGAACCCGTGCTCGTCGGTCTCGGCCCCGATCGAGTCGAGCCCGATCGACGAGGTGCGCGGCGTGCGCCCGATCGCGACCAGGACCTCGGCGGCCTCGACCGAGCTGCCATCCTCGAAAAGGACCTCGACGCCGCCGTCTGTCGCGGCGACGCGATCGGCCTTGGTTCCGGTCCGCACATCGACCCCGTAGGCCGCGCGCAGGGAGTCGGCCACCTGCTCGCCGGCGAATGGCTCCTCGCGCGGCAGCAGCCTCTCGTCGGCTCCGACGAGGGTCACCTCGGCGCCGAGCGTCGACCAGGCCTGGGCGAGCTCGCTGCCGACCGGTCCCGCGCCGAGGACGACGATGCTCGCCGGCACCTCCTTCGAGGTCGTCGCGTCGCGGTTGTTCCAGGCACGGATCGAGTCGAGCCCCTCGATCGACGGCATCGCGGCGCTGCTCCCGGTCGCGACGACGACGGCCCGAGTCGCGATCAGGACCTGCTCGCCGACGATGACCCGGCGCTCGCCGTCGAGTCGGCCCTCCCCGCGGAACACCTCAATCCGGCGCTCTTCCAACCACGGCAGCTGGCTTGAATCGTCGAGGTCGTGGATCACGACGTCGCGCCGTGCGAGCATCGCCCCGGGATCGAGCGAGCCGGTCACGGCCTCCTTCACCCCCGGCACCCTCCGCGCCTCGGCATACAGCTCGCCGGGTCGCAGCAGCGCCTTTGAAGGCATGCACGCGTAGTAGGAGCATTCGCCGCCGATCAGGCCGGGCTCGACGATCGCCACCCGCAGCCCGCCCTCGGCGATGCGGCCGGCGCAGACCTCCCCCGGAGCCCCGGCTCCGAGGACGATCGCGTCGAACTCCCGCTCATCCATCGATCGAAACCTCGCGCTTCGCTCGCTGCGCGACGAACCGGATATGCACGCTCGCTCTCTCCGCGCTCATGGTGGAACCGTACAATCGGACGAGACATAGCACGGGGGCGACAGGCTTCGACCTGGTCGGTCCGTGCGAACGGTTGCAGGTCGAGGTTGCCGGAGGCCTCGTAAAACACCGGCACCAACCAATACGTGCGGACCATGAGTTCGCCCTCGCTGCTTAGTCAATAGCTAAGTGAGTGAGAGTCGGCCCTCTCCCGCCCGCGGAGGGGGGTCCCGGCTTCAACAGCGGGCTCACCCAGGCGGAGCGCCCCGCCCGCCGGGGGAAACTCAAGGGGCTTGTGTCTCCCGCAGTGCCCGCCGGCGCGGACCCCGGGAGACGAGAATCAAGCGCCGGCTAAGCCTGTAGACGCCTTCGCGCTACGACCAGGGACGCCGGTTCGATTCCGGCCGCCTCCATCATCCGCCGCGATTTCGGCTATCTCGATCGCAGCCAGGCGAGAACCTGGGCGGCGTCCCGGTCCGGTGGGAAGACCGGGTAGAAGGCGGTGGTGATCCGTCCCCGCTCGGCGATCAGGGTCAGCCGCCGGTAGAGCGTCATCCCGTCGACCTCGAAGGTCGGCAGGCCGAGCGCCGCGGCGAGGAGCAGGGCGTGATCGCTGAGCAGCGCGAACGGGATCCGCTCGCGCTCGGCGAACTCGGCCTGTTCGGATGCTGTCTGGGCGCTGATCCCGACGACGGTCGCGCCGAGACCGTCGAACTCGGCCAGGGCATCGCGGTAGGCGCAGCTCTGTGGCGTGCAGCCCCTGGCCCCGGGGATGTCGTCCCAGCCCTCGGGAAGAGGCTGGCCGGGGACCCCGGTGCGCGGGTAGACGTAGGCGACCAGGAGGCCCTCGCCGAGAGCCGCGAGGCTCGCCTCCCCTCCGGTGGTCGACGGGAGGCCGACATCGGGAAGGTCGCGGCCCGGGAGGTCGTCGCCCGCGCCATCGTCCTCTGGGACCGGAAGGTCGTCGGGGAGGCGGTGGAAGCCGCTCATGCCTCGAGCTTTCCAGTTTCCGAGGCCCGGCCGTAGTCTGGGTCCGATGGCAAGGTACGCCGCCTTCCTGCGGGGGATGAACCTCGGCGGCCGCAGGATCACGAACACCGAGCTCGCCGCGGCCGTGGCCGAAATCGGCTTCGAGGACGTCGAGACCTTCCGCGCCAGCGGCAACGTGGTCTTCGCCGCCGCCGGCGGCAGGGCCGCGACCGCGAGACGG
>DASXBC010000044.1:0-24471 GCA_036406355.1 Solirubrobacterales bacterium
CCCGGTCGACGGCAAGGGCCTGATCGAACAGGACGGCATCCTCAGACTGACGCATCGCCGACGCGCCGTTGTGGTCGCCAGGATCAACGCGGACACGACGAGCGGGATCATGCGGGCGAGGGTCGCCGGCGCCAAGATGAAGCTCGGATTCCTCGCGCGGCAGTCCTCCGAACGGGCGGGCTTCGGCGTCAACGTCAGGGCGACGACGTTGAAGTTGAGCGGGAAGGCTGCGCGGCGCCTCAGCGGGAGGCTCGGCCTCGGGCACGTGGCAGGGCTGACACCCGGCCGCCCCATCAGCAACCTCTACTCGGAAACCCAGCCGCGGACGGTGGCCGTCCTCCCGGCGTCCTCCGTGCCGCTCCAATTCGACGCCAGGCAGGACACGGCGATCGCCAAGATGTTCGCCAACGGCCAGCTCCCTTTTGGGATCCGGCCGGCACAGACCCATTACCACCCCGTGTCTCCGCTGACCTGGGGCTTGATCACCTTCCCGGTCGCGACCGGCTCGGTCGCACCCGACGGGTCGGAAGGCTCCCTCGACCTTGCCGGGGGGTTCGAAATCGCGATGCCGTCGACAGGTCAATCCGTGCGCCGGAGCAACATCACCCTCGATCTGGCGGCAAGGACGATGGCGAGCCCGGACGGGTCGATCGGTGCGCTCGACATGTCGAGCTCCGAATTCAGCCCCTACCCCGCTGAACGGTTGATCCTCCTCCAGGGCGTCAAGATCTCGATGAGCGCTCCCTACGCTGTGCAGCTGAACAACGCGTTCAGGCCGTTCCTGCCAACGCCGCCACCAGCACTCGAATTCCAGCCGGGAGACGGCATGGGAAACATGAACCTCCTGCTGCAGGCCCGTTGAGATGAATGCAACCACCGATCAAGGAGCGGCGCGATGAAGGCCTACCAGCTGACCGCCTGGCAGTCCCCGCCCGAGATGCGCGATGTCGAGGTTCCGGAGCCGGGGCCGGGGCAGGTTCTGATCAAGGTCGGCGGCGCCGGCGCCTGCCACTCGGACCTGCATCTGATGGAGTGGCCGGAGGGGACGATGGACTTCGACCTTCCCTTCACGCTCGGCCACGAGAACGCCGGCTGGATCGAGGCACTCGGCGCCGGCGTCGAAGGGCTGAAGGAGGGCGAGCCGGTGGCTGTCTACGGGCCGTGGGGTTGCGGGCGCTGCCGCGCCTGCCGGCTCTCTGCAGAGAACTACTGCGAGCGCCAGGCGGAGATCGGCGCCTTCGGCGGCGGGCTCGGCCTCGACGGGGGCATGGCCGAGTACATGCTCGTCCCCCACTCGCGGCTGCTCCTGCCGCTGGGGGATCTCGACCCGGTGGAGGCAGCGCCGCTATCCGACGCGGCTCTCACGCCCTACCACGCGATCAAGCGCTCGCTGCACCTCCTGGTGCCGGGCTCGACCGCGGTCGTGATCGGCGTCGGCGGTCTCGGCCATATGGCCGTGCAGATCCTCCGCGCACTCAGCCCGGCGCAGGTGATCGCCGTCGACACCTCACCCGAGAAGCTGGCCCTGGCGCGCCAGATCGGCGCCGACGAGACGGTCGAGCCCGGCGAGGGTGCCGCCGAGCGGATTCGCGGGCTGACCGGGGGGCGCGGCGCCGAGCTCGTCCTCGACGACGTCGGGGCCGATGACACCCTCGAGCTTGCGCAGTCGATCACCCGCTTCGAGGCGCACGTGACGGTCGTCGGGCTGGCCGGCGGCACGCTCCAGTTCGCCTTCGGGGCGCTGCCCTTCGAGTCGCAGCTCACCATCCCCTACTGGGGGACCGGGGTCGAGCTCGGCGAGGTGCTGGACCTCGCTCGGGCCGGCAAGATCCATGCCCACGTCGAGCGCTTCCCGCTGGACGACGTCGAGGATGCCTACGCCCGCATGCGGGAGGGGAGCCTCGAAGGCCGGGCCGTGATCTGCCCCAACGGCTGATGCTCTACTTCAGCCACCCCTCCGGCCTCGCGCACGACCCACGGGCTCACATGCCGGGCCACCCCGATACGCCGGAGCGTCTGACGGCGATCGAGAGTCTGCTCGAAGGCCTCGACTGGCTGGGCTGGCAACGCCGCGAGGCGCCGGCCGCCGACGAGAGCGAGCTGGGGCTGATCCACGGCGTCCGCCATATCGAGGCGGTCCGCGAGCTCTGCCTGTCCGGTGGCGGCGCGATCGACGCCGACACCTTCGTCGGCGAGGCCTCCTACCGCGCCGCCCTGCACGCGGCCGGCGGCGCCTGTGGAATGACACGGGCCCTGCTCAACGGCGAGGACCGGATCGCCTTCTGTGGGTTACGCCCCTCCGGCCATCACGCCGAAGCGCAGCGGGCGATGGGTTTCTGCCTCTTCAACAACATCGCGATAGCGGCCGAGATGGCCGTCCGTGAGTTTGGGATCGAGCGGGTTCTCGTGTTCGATTGGGACGTGCACCACGGCAACGGGACGGCCGAGGCGTTTCGCGACCGCTCGGACGTCCTCTTCATCAGCATTCACCAGGCGGGGATCTATCCCGGAACCGGAGCTTCGAACGACTTCGGCTCCGGAGGGGGCGAGGGCTACACGATCAACCTCCCCGTTCCCGCCGGCTCCGGCGAGGAGCTGTGGCTTTCGCTCGTCGAGCACCTCGTGATCCCGGTCGCCCGCTCCTTCGAGCCTGGCCTCGTCCTCGTCTCGGCGGGATTCGACGCCCACCGCGCCGACCCGCTGGCGAACTGCACCCTGGAGGCGGCCTCCTTCGGCCGGATGGCCCGCCACGTCCGCGACCTCGCCGCCGAGCTCGGCGCGCCGCTCGGGGTCGTGTTGGAGGGCGGTTACGAACCGTCTGCCCTGGCCGAGTCGGTCGCCGCGACGCTGGCGGCCCTGGGCGGCGATGGAGAGGCGGTCAGCGCCGCGCCGGAGGCTCTGCTGACCTCCCGCGCGGCCGTCGGAGTGTCCCGCCACTGGCCGTTGTGAGCGATGGCGCGACCGAAGTTCGTTCAGATCCCACGCCATCGACTCGATCGATTCGAGCCATTGCTCGGCGATGACTACAAGATGATCGAGGCTGCCGCCGAACGCGCGCGGCGCATCTTCGCGGGGCGCGCGATCTGGCACGTCAGCTCGACCCTGCGCGGTGGCGGCGTGGCCGAGATGCTGCGCTCACTGCTGCCCTACGCGCGCGGCGCGGGGATCGACACGCGCTGGGTTGTGCTGCGCGAGCGGGCCGAGTTCTTCGAGCTGACCAAGCGCCTTCACAACAACATCCATGGAGACCACGGCGACGGCGGGCCGCTGGGGACGGAGCAGCGCGACCTCTACGAGGGAACCCTCGCGGCGAGCGCCCGCCAGCTGGTCCCCCTGATCCAGAACGAGGACATCGTCTTCCTGCACGACCCCCAGACCGCGGGCCTGGCGCCGCCCCTGCGGGCGGCCGGGGCAAGCGTCGTCTGGCGCTGTCACATCGGCGCCGACCGACCGAACGAGTTCGTGCGCCGAGCCTGGGATTTCCTGAGGGCGGACGTGGAGGCCGCGGACGCCTGGGTGTTCTCGCGGCGCGCCTATATCTGGGAGGGTCTGGACCCTGAACGCGCCTGGGTCATGCCACCCTCGATCGACCCCCTCTCGCCGAAGAACCAGGCGCTCGACCCGGGTGTGGTCGAAGAGATCGTCGGCGTGATCGGGCTCGGGCGCCTCTCGCCCGCGCGTGCGCCTGGCTTCGCCCGTGCCGACGGCACCCCGGCGCGCGTCGAGCGTCGCGCCGAGGTCGTCCAGGATTCGCGCCTCCCCGACGGCGCTCGCGTCGTCGCTCAGATCTCCCGCTGGGACCGGCTCAAGGACCACGTCGGCCTTCTCTCATGCTTTCGCAGGCACCTATCGGATCGGGATCTGCATCTCCTCCTCGCCGGCCCGGCCACCGCCGCGATCGCCGATGACCCGGAAGGCACGGCGGTGTGGCGCCAGGTCGGAAGGGCGTGGCGCGAGCTGCCGGCCGATGTCCGGGGCCGGGTCCATCTGGCCAGCCTGCCGATGGCCGATCTGGACGAGAACGCCGTGATGGTCAACGCCCTGCAGCGCCGCGCCGATGTCGTCGTGCAGAAGAGCCTCGCCGAGGGGTTCGGCCTGACCGTAGCCGAGGCGATGTGGAAGCGGCGGCCCGTGGTCGGCACTCGCGTCGGCGGCATTCAGGACCAGATAGTCGACGGCGACAGCGGGCTCCTCGTCGACGACCCCCATGACCTCGGGGGGCTGGCGCGCGCGATCGCCTCACTCTCCGAGGACAGCGAGCGCTCGGCCGCGATCGGCGAGCGGGCACAGCGGCGCATCTTCGACCACTTTCTCGCCCCCACCCGGCTCGCCGAATACGCCGACCTCCTCGCCCGATTCGGCGCCGCGAGCTTTCCAAGATGAGCGTGAGCTATCCGTCCCACCGGGAGGCCGACGTCGTCCTGCGCGACGGCTCCACCGCTCACCTGCGCCCGGTGCGCCCCGAGGACGGGGAGCTGCTGAAGGAGTTCTTCGACCGCCTCGATCCGACCTCGCAGGCATTCCGCTTCTTCTCCGGAGCGGTCGACACGCGACGGGTCGCGCGCGAGATGACAGGCATCGACTACCAGAGCAGCTTCGGTCTGATCGCCTTCCGTGGCCCTGATCGCCGGCCGATCGGCCACGGCGTCTACTTCGATCTCGGGCAGGGCAGGGCGGAAGTCGCGTTCGCGGTCGCCGACGAGCTGCAGGGCCATGGCCTGGGAACGATCCTGCTCGCCCATTTGGCCGAGGTTGGGGCCGAAAACGGCTATTCCACCTTCCTCGCCGAGGTGCTGCCGCAGAACAGCCGCATGATCGAGATGTTTCGCGAAAGCGGCTTTCCGGTCGAGATCGAGTCGTCGCCGGAGGGGTTGCGCGTCGAGTTCCCGACCTCGCTCTCCGCGGAGGCGATCGCCCGCTTCGAGGATCGCGATCGGCTCGCCGCGCGGGCGGCGGTGGCGTGCTTTCTGGCGCCGGCGTCGGTTGCCATTGTCGGTGCCTCGCGGCGGCCCGGGACGGTGGGGGCCGAGGTCCTGCGAAACCTCCTCGGCTCGCCCTTCGCAGGCCCGGTCTTCGCCGTCAACCCGGCGGCCGAGACGGTGCAGGCGCTGCCCTCCTTCGCGAGCGTCGCAGAGCTGCCGCAGGAGATCGACCTCGCCGTGCTGGCGGTCAGATCCGAGGCGGCGGTCGGCGTCGCGCGCGAATGTGCCGCCAGGGGGGCGCGCGGGTTGATCGTGCTGTCGGCCGGCTTCGCCGAGGACGGTGCCGACGGGGTGGCGCGCGAGCGCGAGCTGCTCGCGGTGTGCAGACAGGCGGGGATGAGGCTGATCGGGCCGAACTGCCTCGGCGTCCTCGACACCAGCCCCGAGTCGGGGCTGAACCTGACCTTCGCCCCGCTGAGTCCGCAGCCGGGGAACGTCGGCGTTGCCACCCAGAGCGGCGCCCTCGGCCTTGCCCTGATCGAGTTCGCGGCGGCTCGCTCGCTCGGCATCTCCTCGTTTGCGTCGCTCGGCAACCGCGCCGACGTGAGCGCCAACGACCTGCTCGAGTTCTGGGAGGAGGACCAGCGCACCCGACTCGCGCTCCTCTACATCGAGGCCTTCAGTGACCCCCGCCGCTTCGCCCGAGTCGCGCGGCGAGTGGGCAAACGAAAGCCGATCGTCGCGCTGAAGAGCGGCCGCTCGGCGGCGGGCGCGCGCGCCGCCAGCTCCCACACCGGCGCGCTCCTGGCCGCCTCGGACCGGGCCACCGATGCGCTGTTCGAGCAGTCGGGCGTGATCCGCGCCGAAACACTCTCCGAGCTGCTCGACGTCGCCTCGCTCATCTCCAGCCAGCCGCTGCCCGCCGGCCCGAGGATCGCCATCCTCACCAACGCGGGCGGACCGGGGATCATGTGCGCCGACGCCTGCGATGCGGCCGGCCTCGAGGTGCCCGAGCTCCCCGATGATCTGCGCAGAGAGCTCGCCGCGTTCCTACCGCCCGAGGCGTCGCTCGGCAACCCCGTCGACCTGATCGCGACGGCGAGCGCCGGGCAGTTCCGGCAGGCGATCGAGACCATCGGCGCCTGGGAGGGGATCGACGCGCTGATCGCGATTTTTATCCGGCCATTGCTGGGCGAGGCCGCGGAGGTCGTGACGGCAATGCGTGATGCCGCCACCGCAGTGCCGCGGGAGATACCGAGGCAACTCGTCCTGATGTCGGCGGCGGACGGCGGTCGGGAGGGGTCGGGCTCGCCCCCGATCCCGACCTATCTCTACCCCGAGGACGCAGCGCGGGCGCTCGGCAAGGTGAACCGCCACGCGCGGTGGCGCGAGCGACCCGAGGTGCCGCCGGCGAGCTTCCGCGACCTGCGCCACGATGAGGCGGCGTCGGTAGTGGCCGAAGCGCTCGCCGCGAAGCGCGAGTGGCTCGACGCCGAGGAATGCATCCGACTCCTCGACTGCTACGGAATCGCGATGCCGGAGGCGATCGTCGCTGCCGATCCCGAGTCGGCGGCGCGGGCCGCAGCGAAGCTGGACGGCCCCCTCGCCCTCAAGGCGCACGGGCCGCGGATCCTGCACAAGAGCGAGCTGGGGGCGGTGCGGGCAGGACTCGAAGGGGCGGACGAGGTCACGCGGGCGGCCACCGATATCGACGCAGCGCTCGACGAGAAGGGACTCAGGCGGAAAAGCTTCCTCGTACAGCGAATGGTCGAAGGCGGCGTCGAGCTGCTCGTCGGTGTCGCGAGCGACCCCGTGTTCGGGCCGGTCGTTGCCTGCGGCGCGGGCGGAACCGCCGTCGAGCTGCTCGGAGATGTCGCGGTGCGCGTCTGCCCGCTCGGCGCCAGCGACGCGGGGCAGATGATCCGCTCGCTGGCGATCTTCCCGATGCTGACCGGCTTCCGCGGGGCGCCGCCGGTCGACCTCGGCTCGCTGGAAGCCCTGGTGCTGCGGGTCGGCGCGCTCGCCGACGCCCACCGGGAGATCGTCGAGCTCGACCTCAACCCGGTCATCGCCACCTCGCATGGGGCACTCGCGGTCGATGCCCGGGTCCGAGTCGCGAGCGCTCCGGCCAGGCCGCGGTCGTGGCCCAGCACCTGGTCCTAGATCAGGCCCTTGGCAAGTGCGTACCGAGTCAGCTCGGGACGGCTTTCCAACCCGAGCTTCTGCTGGATATGGGCGCGGTGGGTCTCGACCGTGCGCACGCTGAGCGAGAGCTGCTCGGCGATCTCGCGGTTGGTGTGCCCCAGCGCCATCAGTCGCAGCACTTCGGTCTCACGCGGCGAGAGGAGGGGCCGCTCGTCCTCGTCGTCCTTGTTGAGGCCGGCGGTAACCGACTGCGGCAGATACTCCCGGCCGTCTGAGGCCTGGCGCACAGCCTCGATCAGCTCCAAGTGGGCGGCGTCCTTGAACAGATAGCCTCGCGCCCCGGCCTCGATCGCGCGGCGGGCGAGCGTGAGGTCTCTTTCCATGGTCAGGAGGACGATCTCGGTGTCCGGCGCTTCTTCCCGCAGGCCGGCAACCGCGTCGACCCCGAGCCCGTCGGGCAGGTTGACGTCGAGAATTAGGACGTCCGGCTTCGACTCGCCAACGGCGGCGCGGGCGGAATCCAGGTCCGTCGCCTCAGCAACCACTTCGAGGTCGTCCTGCCCATCGAGGAGGGCCTTCAGCGCACCGCGGACAACGGCGTGATCGTCGACAAGGACCACGCTGATCGTCCGGGCGCCGCCTTGCCCTTCGGCTGTCATCGCGTTTGCAGCGTAACGCGGGCTGTGCGCAGAGTCGGGTGTGGCAGTTCCCGGATGTCGCAACGGGACCCGGGACCTAGCTTGTCGACATGGAGCCTGCGAAATCCATGTTGGAAACCGTCGATCTGTCTCCCCAGGCGTCGGCGGGAGGATCAACCGAATCGTTCATGCGCATACTGGTCGGCTACGACGGGCGGCCAGGCTCTCGCGACGCGCTCGCCCTTGCCAAGGCGCTCTGCGAAAGCGGCGAGACCGACCTGATCGTCGCCTGCGTCCGTCCCTACTGGCCGGACCTGGTCGGGGCCGAGAGCTTCCCGATGTTGGTCGAGGAGGACGAGCGCTGGGTGAGGCGAGGCGCGACCCCGGCGCTCGGCGCGACCCCGTTCTCGACGAGGGTCGTGGCCGAAGGCCATGAAACCGCCGGCCTGAAGGTGCTCGCCGAGGCCGAGGAAAGCGATGTGATCATCATCGGCTCCACGGATCGGGGTCGACCCGGCCATGTGTGTCCCGGCAGCGTCGGCGAGCGTGTGCTCGACAGAGCGCCGTGCGCGGTGGCCGTCGCCCCGCGCGGCCTTGCCGATGGCGATGCCTCCATTCATGAGATAGCCATCGGCTATGACGGCAGCCAGGCGTCGAAAGTGGCGCTCCGGCGCGCGATCGGGCTTGCCGACCGATGTCAAGCGTCGCTGCTCATTCTCGGAGCGGTCGAGATCTCGCTCGGGCTGGCGGGCTACGAGACCCGACAGCCGAAGGAGCTACAAAAGGTGGGGATGGAACGACATATCCAGCGCGCCCTCGAGGCGGTCCCAGCGACGATAGCCGCGCGGTCCGAACTTCTCGTCGGAGCACCGAGTCGAGCCCTGGTCGATGCCGCGAGCGACGCCGACCTGCTGGTGCTCGGCTCCCGCGGCAACTATGCCGTGGATCAACGCCTGGTGCTGGGCACGGTCGGCACCGCCGCGATGCGGTCCGCCGCCTGCCCCACCCTGGTCACCCCCACGGCCTCCTGATCGGAGGGCGGTGGGCGCGGACGGGAGAGCTCCGCAGTTCGACCCCGGGGAGCGCGTCGAGCTCCTCCTGCGTGACCTTCGCGCATCGCGCGACGGTCTCTCCCAGCGCGAGGCCGACCGGCGCCTGTTGAGCTACGGGCCGAACCAGCTCGAACGGCGAAGGAAGCGAAGTTGGCCGCGGGAGCTGGCGCGGCAGGTGACCCACCCGCTTGCGCTGCTGCTGTGGGGTGCGGCCGCATTGGCGGCGCTCGCCGGCATCACCCCGGTCGCAATAGCGGTGGTGATCGTGATCGTGCTCAACGCGGCCTTCGCCTTCGTTCAGGAGTTGCAGGCCGAGCGCGCCGTGGAGGCCCTGCAGGGCTATCTGCCGCCGCAGGCCAGGGTGGTGCGAGACGGGCGCGAAGTTCAGATCGACGCCGTCCGCCTCGTCCCGGGCGACCTCCTCGTGATCGAGGAGGGAGACCGGATCTCCGCCGACGTGCATCTGCTCGACGGCGCGCTCGAGGTCGACCTATCGACCCTGACCGGCGAGTCGGTGCCGGTCTCGAGGTCGGCCGAGGGCCAGAGCACGGCCGGCGCCTCTCCCCTACAGGCGCCCGAGCTCGTGTTCAGCGGCACGAGTTGCACGGGCGGCGAGGCGCGGGCGCTGGTGTTCGCGACCGGGATGGCGACGGAGCTGGGCCGGATCGCGGCGCTCTCACAGCGGGTCGAGCACGAGGAGAGCCCGCTCGAGCGCCAGGTCAGGCGGGTTGCCTGGCTGATCGCCGGCATCGCCGTCGTGATGGGCATCGCCTTCATGCCGTTGGCCACCCTCGCCGCGGGACTCTCCGTTTCGGACTCGATCGTCTTCGCGATCGGGCTGATCGTCGGCAACGTCCCCGAGGGGCTGCTGCCGGTGATCACCCTGGCGCTCGCGGTCGGCGTCCGCGGCCTGGTCCGCGAGGGAGCCGTCGTCAAGCGGCTGAGCGCCGTCGAGACACTCGGATCGACGGATGTCATCTGCACCGACAAGACAGGCACCCTGACCGAGAACCGGATGCGGGTGACCCGAATCTGGGCGGCCGGCGAGGAGATCGACGTCGAGCACCGCGAGGAGGGAATTCCTGACTCTTCGCTGATTCAGCTGGCCACCGCGATGGCCGCCTGCAACAACGCTCATTTCGGGGATGGAGGCGAGGCCGTCGGCGACCCGACCGAGGCGGCGATGCTGGCCACAGCCCGCTCACTCGGCGCCGGCGAGGACGTCGGGTCGAACCGACGTGCTCAGTTCCACTTCGATCCCGTCCTGAAGCGGATGTCGACAGTGGACGGCGAAGACGGCCGGCTCCAGGTCAACGTCAAGGGCGCGCCCGAGGCGATCCTTGCCCGCTGCACGACCGTGGCATCGGCGAGCGGCTCCACCGGCCTCGACCCTGAGCGTCAGGCGATGATCGAGACGATGGTCGACAGGTACGCGGACTCAGGTCTGCGCGTGCTCGCCATCGCCAGACGCTCGATCGACGCGGTGCCGTCGACCCGGGATGACGCGGAGACCGACCTGACGCTCCTCGGCCTCGTCGCGATGATCGACCCTCCACGCCCCGGGGTCGCAGACGCGGTGAGACGCTGCCACGAAGCGGGGATACGGATCATCGTCGTCACCGGCGATCATCCCCGCACCGCGGTCGCGATTGCACGCCGGATCGGCATCGGGCGGGACACGGCGCGGACGATCACCGAGACGGAGCTCGACGCGATGAGCGAGGCCGAACTCGACGCCGCACTGCGCGAAGGGGGTGAGTTGATCTTCGCCCGCAGCACCCCCGAGGCAAAGCTGCGGATCGCCGACGCACTCCGCGCCGAGCAGCACGTCGTCGCGATGACCGGCGATGGCGTCAACGATGCCCCCGCCCTGCGCGCCGCCGACATCGGTGTCGCGATGGGCCGCTCGGGAACAGACGTGGCCCGTGAGGCCTCGACGATGGTCCTCACCGACGACAACTTCGCGACGATCGTCGCGGCGGTCGCGGCGGGCAGGCGGATCTACGACAACATCCGCAAGTTCATCCTCTACATCTTCGCCCACGCCACGCCGGAGGTGACGCCGTTCGTGGTCTTCGCGCTCGGCGGCGGAGCGATCCCGCTGCCTCTCACCGTGCTCCAGCTGCTCGCCTTCGACGTCGGCACCGAGACGCTGCCGGCGCTGGCGCTCGGGCGCGAGGCGGCTGAGCCGGGGATCATGCAGCGACCGCCGCGCCGGCGCTCGGAGGGGATCATCCGCCGGTCGATGCTGGCTCGCGCCTGGCTGTTCCTCGGCCTGATCGCTGCGGCGCTGCAGATGGGCGCCTTCTTCTATGTGCTCACCCGCGGGGGCTGGAGTCCCGGCGATCCGACCGGGGCAGGCACGCCGCTTCACCATGTCTACCAGCAGGCGACGACAATGACCTTCCTCTCGATGGTCGTCGCCCAGATCGGCACCGCGTTCGCGGCCCGCACCGAGCGGGCATCGCTGCACTCGATCGGCGTCTTCAGCAATCGGCTGCTGCTCTGGGGGATCGCCTTCGAGCTCGCCCTGACGGCGATCCTGATCTACGTCCCGGTCTTCCAGGACCTGCTCGGGACCGCCGCCTTGCCGGCGAAGGACCTGCTCCTCGTAGTGCCCTTCCCCTTCATCGTCTGGGGCGCCGATGAGCTCCGCCGCTGGCTGGTCAGGCGCTCGGAGCGAGGATCTGAGTACCCGACTCGCCCCGCACTATCTCGACAGCCTTCGTGAGCTCGCCGATCGCCGCCCGGCGACCGGTCGCCTCGACGAAACGACATGCAGCATCGACCTTCGGCGCCATCGACCCCGACGCGAATTCGTGCCGGCGCAGGTCGGCCGGAGTGACGCGCCCGAGCGCCCGCTCTGCCTCGCCGCCCCAATCGAGATGCACCGCGTCGACGTCGCTCAGCATCACCAAGACGTCGACATCGAGGCGCCGCGCCAGGAGAGCAGCGGTGAGGTCCTTGTCGACCACGGCCTCGACCCCCTGCATCGTGCCGACGCCATTGAGCGCGACCGGGATGCCGCCGCCGCTCGCGCAGATCACCAGCACCCCGCCGTCGACCAGCATGCGCAGGCTGCGCAGCTCGACGATTGCCCGCGGCTCGGGCGAGGGCACGAGGCGCCGAAAACCCTGGCCGTCGGGACCGATGCTCCAGCCCCGTTCCGCGGCGAGTCGCCGCGCCTCCTCGGCCGAATAGAGCGGGCCGATCGGCTTGGAGGGTGTGCCGAAGGCAGCGTCGTCGGCGCTGACCACAACCTCGGACAGAACCGTCACCAGATGGCGGTCGGGGAGCGCGTTTCGCAGCGCCAGCTCCAGCATGTAACCGATCATCCCCTCGCTCTCGGCGCCGAGCACGTCCTGCGGATGGGGAGCGACCGGCTCGTAGCCCTCGTTCCCCAGCGCCAGCAGGCCGACCTGGGGGCCATTGCCGTGGGTGAGCACCAGCTCGTGCTCCCCGGCGACCCGCGCCAGGGCCTCCGCCGCCGCCGCCAGGTTGACGCTTTGATTCGAGGCCTCGGCCGGTTCCCCTCGGTGGAGGAGGGCATTGCCACCGAGGGCGACCAACGCGCGCATAACGACAGCGTCGCCGATCCCGTGCCCTTCTCCATCGGGTCAAAGCCACACCTCAACGTGCGGGTCGAACCGTGGAGCCTGGCAGACTCTCGGCGAGGCGAGCCACGATGGAGGGCGGAAAGGAGATCACGATCGTTCTGGCCGACGATCACACTGTGATCCGGGCCGGGCTGCGCAACATGCTTGAGGAGGAGCCGGACCTGCGGGTGATCGGCGAGGCGGGCGATTCGGCCACCGCTGCCAAGCTCGCCCACGATCGCCGGCCGGACGTGCTCGTGCTCGACCTGCAGATGCCGGGAGCCGAGCCGCCGCGAGACATCGAGAATCTCCGCGAGAGCGCCCCCTCCACCACGATCGTGGTCCTGACGATGCTGAGCGACCCGCGTCGGGCGCGCGAGCTGCTTCGCGCCGGGGCTGCCGGCTACGTCCTCAAGCAGGCGGCCGAGCGCAATCTGACCGCGGCGATCAGGACCGCCGCCGCCGGGGGCTCATACATGGACCCGGAGCTGGGCGGGGCGATGGCCAAGCTCGAGGCGGACCCGCTGGACGACCTCAGCGAGCGTGAGCGCGAACTGCTGCGATTGCTGGCCCTCGGCCACACCAACCGCCAGATCGGCGAGCAGCTCTTCCTCAGCGTCCGCGCGATCGAGGTCAACCGCGCGAAGCTGCTGGAGAAGCTGGGGATCGAGTCGCGGCCGGATCTCGTCCGCTTCGCGATCGACAACGACATCATCGGCACCGGGGGCGAGGGCGCCTCCGACCCCTCCTAGCCTGCCTTCACGGGAATCCGCGCGGCGATCTCGGTGCCGTCGCCGGTTCCCGAGCGAACCTCGATCTCGCCCCCGAGAAGCTCGATCCGCTCGCGCATCCCGAGCAGGCCGCGGCCGTTTCCCACGGAGTCCGGGTCAAATCCGCAGCCGTCGTCCTTGACCGCGATCCTGATCTGGCGGTCGACGAGTCGGGCGGAGACGCTGACGATCTCGGCCGCAGAGTGCTTGAGCGCATTGTTGAGGGACTCCTGAACGAGGCGGTAGACGATTCGCTGCTCCTCCGCACTCAGCTTCTCCCCGATCTCGTCCTCAATCTCGGTCTCGATCGCGACGTCCCCGCGCGCCGAGTATTCCTCGGCCAGAGCCTGAAGGGCGCCGGTCAGCCCGAGCCGCTCGAGCGAGGCCGGCCGCAGGTCGTTGATCAGCCGGCTCAGCTCGTTGATCTGATCAGCGAGCCGCTCGATGGTCTCTCTCGCCGCCGACTCGATTCGCTCGGCGCGGTCCTCAGCTTCGCTCTGCACTGCGGTGGCGAGTGAGATGCGGATCGCGGCCAGCCCCTGGAGGGCGTCGTCGTGGAGCTCCTGGGCCCAGCGGCGACGCTCGCGCTCGCCGATCTCGACCCGCTGCTGGAGGCGGTCGGCCTCGACGCTCTGGGCCGTCGCTACCGCGGTCGCGGCGCTACTCGCGAACGCCTGCAGAAGTCGCAGGTCCTCCTCGTCGAAATCGCCTCCGGCTTCGCGGTCGAGCGCCACCAGCGCCCCGACGGCATAGCCGCGAAAGAGGAGCGGGACGATCAGGGCGGATTCGGCGCCAAGCCGCTCGCGCAGCCTCGCATCCGAGGGCGGCGATCCCGGTTTGAGGTGCTGGGCGACCCGTTCCTGCATCGCCGCCTGGAAGACCGTGTCCTCGGTCGGGATCGTCAGACGCTCCACCTCCTCGCCGACGACGCCCGCCTGGGCGACGACGACGAGGCGGCCACCGCGGCGCAGCAGGACGAGCAGCGTCCGCGCCTCGACCAGGGCGCGGGCGCGCTTGACGATCAGGTCGAGCACCCTCTCGACATCGATCTCGCCGCCGACGGCCCGGGCAATCTCGACCGAGGTCTCCGAGCGCCGCAACGCCCGCTCGACCTCGACCTCACGTTCGTTCAGGGCCGTGTAGAGGCGCGCGTTCTCGATCGCGATGCCCGCCCAGGTCGCGAGGGTAATGGCGGCGGCCTCGTCCTCCTCGTCGAACTCGACACCGCCCCGCTTCTCTGTCATGTAGAGGTTGCCGTAGGCCTCGCCCCGGACCGTGATCGGCACCCCGAGGAAGGTATGCATGGGAGGGTGGCCCGGCGGGAAGCCGTAGGCGTGCGGATGCCTATTCACGTCCGTCAGCCGTAACGGCGCGGGCTCGCGGATCAGCTCGCCGAGCACACCCCGCCCGCGGGGCAGGCTGCCGATCTCGTTCCTCGTCTCATCGTCGATCCCGAGGTGGATGAAGCGCTCGAGCTCTGTGCGGTGGCGGTCGAGGACGCCGAGGGCCGCGTACTCGGCCGACGTCAGCTCGCGCGCGGCGTCGACAACCGAGCGCAGGACCGCCTCGAGATCGAGCTCGGAGAGAAGCGCGGTCCCGATGTCCATCAACCGTCTGAATCGATGCTCAGGAGCCTGCTCGCGAGGCCGATTGGAAGAATTCATTGCTGAATAATCCTCCCAATCCTCAGCAACGCCATCTCAGTGGAGCTCCCGTCGAAATCTGCGCCCGATTGCGGGTGCGGAGCAATCGCCGCGTGGTCGAGAGTCCCTCTGCCGGTGGCGCTGCTCCGGGCGTCGTTCCAGCTGTGGACAATCGGACCCGATCACAAATGGGCCAGGCGGCGAGGTCTATCGCGACCCGGGCCGGGGTCGCGGGCCGGGGCGACAAACGAGCGTGGCTGATGTGAGCGTCACCGAGCTTCTCGCAGCCCGTCAGGCCGCGAGATCACGGCGATCGAAGAGCCAGGCGCCGAACGCCGCGAGGCCGATTGCGATCACGGTGACGCCGACGAACGCCAGGGGGTCGATCCCTTCCTCGATCGCGTTTCCGTAGTACTTGAAGACCGAGACATAGCGGATGCCGGAGAGGCCGGGATCGAGGCGCCCGACGAGGTCGATCACGTACATCGTCACCAGCACCCCCGCGACCGAGCCGGTGACGACGCTGGTCCGGAGCGAGAAGCCGGTCGCGACGATGCCGAGGCCGGCGAAGACCAAGGCCAGCGGCATGACGTTGGCATAACCGGCGATCGCCGAGCTCAGTGAGAGGTTTGCGCCGGCGATGAGGCTTCCGAGTCCGGTGAGAAGGACGGTCATCACCAGGACGATTGCGACCTCGACCGCCGTCGCAGCGAAGGTCGCCGCAGCGAGGCGCGGGCGCGAGACGGGCGCCGAAAGCAGCACGTCGAGACGGCCGCTTTCGGCTGCGCCCGAGAGGCCACTGGCGACCGCGCGCACCGCCAGGTAGCCGATCGCGAGCGGGACGATCAGGCTCAGCAACTCGGCGTGAAGGTACTGCTCGACGCTCGTCAGTTCGCCGATCCCGAACGCTTCCTTGAGGGCCGACGGGTAGTTCTGCACCGCCTTCGAGAGAGCTCCTTCGACCGACGGGAAGATCATCACGATGAAGGCCGACCAGAGGCCGAGCGGCACTCCCCAGGCGAGCAGCGAGCGCCGTCGATCGGAGAGGTGGGCGAGGACCAGAGCCCGCAGCTGCGCGATCATTCCGCGCCTCCGCCGTAGTAGGTGAGGAAGACCTCCTCGAGCGTAGGGTGGGTGATCTCGATGTCGAGGACGTGGCGCTTTGCGACCGCCCTCAGCACCGAGTCGAGATCGCCCGCAACCTTGAACGACACCTTCCCGTCAGCGGCCTCCAGGTTGCTGACTCCCGGCATGCCTCCCAGTTCTTCCACCAGGCCGGACGGGTCGGCGAGCTCGACCGTCGCCGTGCGGCGAGCCTTGCCGAGGAGCTCGTGAATCCGCTCGACGGCTATCAGCCTCCCCTCGCGCACGATGCCGACCCGGTCGCAGACGCGCTCGACCTCGTCCAGCTCATGCGAGGAGAGCAGGACCGTGCAGCCGCGCCCTCGCTCCTCGCCGACGAGCGAGAGGAACTCCTCCTGCATCAAGGGGTCAAGCCCGCTCGTCGGCTCAGCAGCTCAGGGGAGTGGAAGGTGGCGAGGATCAGGCCCACCTTTTGGCGGTTGCCGCGTGAGAGCTCTCCCAGCGGGCGGTCGAGGTCGGCGTGGAAGCGCTCCGCCAGCTCAGCGCCCCGCCCGATGCCATCGACCCCGCGCAGGCGGGCGACGAGACGCAGTGCGTCGCGACCGGTGGCCTGCCGACCGTAACCGAAGTCGCCGGGGAGGTTCCCGATCCGAGCGCGGATCGAAACGCTGTGCCGGTGGCTGTCGAGGCCGAAGATGCGGGCCCGGCCGGAGGTCGGGTGCAGCAGGTCCAGCAGGGTCCGAATCGTCGTCGTCTTGCCCGCTCCGTTGGGGCCGAGGAAGCCGAACACCTCGCCCGCCTCGACCGAGATGGTCACGTCCTCGATTCCGCGCTCGGCGCCGTAGCGCTTGGTCAGGTCCTCGGTCTCGATCACCGCCATTCGCGCATGCTCGCATCATGCGGCAGAGGCTTGCGCGGCGCTCGATCGGGGGTCTGCCCACCCTAGGAATGCGGCGTTTCTCGGATTGCGCGGCGCAGGCGCTGCCGTAGCTTCGACCCATGGCGAAGCCGCAACATGCAAGCCGGGGCGGGCTCGCCGCGCCCTCGCTCCCGACCCTGATCGGATACGACGGATCGGAGGGCGGCCACGAGGGTCACGACGGATGCGCCAATCTCGCCGTCGCAATCGACGGCACCCCCGGCTCCAAGGCTTTGCTGGCGCGGGCCGAAGCCCTTGCCCGCGATGCGGGCGCAGCGCTGACTACAGTCGCCGCCAGGGGACGGGCCGAAGGCGGCTGGTGGCACCGGACGGATCACTTTCGCGCCGGCTCGGTGACCAAGCACCTGACCACCGGAGCTTCCTGTCCTGTCCCCGTCGTCCCCAACGCGGGGTAGAACCCCATGTACCGCAGGGTCCTCGTCGGCTATATCGACACCGAACGCGGTCACGACGCCCTCGAGCTCGGCCGGGTCCTCGCCCAGGCGAGCGACGCTGACCTATTCGTTGTCACGGCCACCGGCGAGGATGACGGCGGACTGGCCGGCCTCGCACGGTCGAAGGGAGCCGACCTCATCGTCCTCGGGACCACCGGCCGCGGTCCGTTCGGTCGCGTCGTGCCCGGCACGACACTGGACCGGATCCTCGGCGAGGCGCCGCGCGCCGTGGCGGTCGCCCCGCCTGGCTTCGGCCGGCGGGCCGGCGTCGAGCTGGGTTGGAAACCGTTGAGCGGCGACACAGAGGATGTCGGGCTGCGCGTCATCGGTGTCGGGTTCGACGGCTCGCGGGCCGCACACGAGGCGCTGAGGATCAGCAGCGAGCTCGCGATCGCGAACGGGGCCGCCCTCCGCGTCTACACCGTGGCGCGGAACTACGCCCGTGTACCGGGCGCCGACGCGGACGGCCGCGTTCCGGGCGTCCCGACCGAAGCCGAGCGGCTTCGAGAGGAGCTGCACGAGGCGGTCTCGCGACTTCCGACCGAGGCTCGCCCGCTTCCGGTCTTCCTTCGCGGCAATCCTGCCGCCGAGCTGAGCCGCGCCATCGAGCTCGGGGTCGACCTCCTCGTCCTCGGCACCCGCCCCGGGGGGTCGCTGCGGCGCGCCCTGCATCACAGCGTCTCGAACGCGGTTCTGGCCCAGGCACCCTGTCCCGTTCTGATATCCGCCGCCGGAGTCACGGCCTCCGCCCTGGTCTAATCGCCGAACATGAAATGCTGGGCGCCTGGCCTCGATCCGTAAGGAAAGGAAGATCGCGGCGGCGCCCGAGGACGTCTGGGACGCGCTGCGCGACTGGGGGGCGGTGCACGAGCGCCTCGTGCCCGGATTCGTCGTCGACACCAAGCTCGACGGGGAGGACCGGATCGTCACCTTCTTCAACGGCGCGGTCGCCCGAGAGGTGCTGATCGACCTCGACGAGGAGAGCCGGCGCCTGGTCTGGTCGGTAGTCGACGGCCCCTACACCCACCACAACGGCGCCGCCCAGGTCTTCGCCGGCGACGATGGCGGGAGCCTCTTCGTCTGGACCGCCGACCTGCTCCCGAACGAGGCCGCCGAGCCGACCGACGCGATGATGGAGCGCGGGGTCGAGACCGTGAAGCAGACGCTCGAGGCCTGAGTGCCTGCGTCAGGCGCCCCCTGAGAGCAGTCGGCCGAGATCCTCGACGGTGATCACCTCCGCCTGGCGGGGGAAGATCTCGGTCGTCAGGAACTCATGGACGCCGGGTTTCGGGTCGGCGCTCGCGTCCGTCAGCACGAGAACGCGGTAGTCGCGGTCGTGGGCGTCGCGCACCGTCGAGAGGACGACGCCGCTGGTGCTGATCCCGGCGAGCACGATCGTGTCGACGCCCCTGGCCGCGAGCTGCTCGGCGAGGTCGGTGGTCGAGAATGCGCCGACCCGGGTCTTGCGGACGACGATGTCGCCGTCCCGCGGGGCGACCCGCTCGTGCACCGCCGTCTGCGGCGAGTCTGCGGCGAGCCGCTCTCCGGCCGCCGCCGCAAGCGGCGCCATCCTGCTCGTCTCTGGCACGCCGTCGAGGTCCTCGGGGGTGAAGGCGACGCGGACGTAGCCGACCGTCGCGCCGCGCTCGCGGGCGGTATCGATAGCGGCCTCGGCCCGCCCGAGCAGGGCCTCGGGGTCGGGGAGGTTTTCGACGATCCCGGGCTGGAAGTCCATCACCAGGACCGCGGTCCGGCTGGGGTCGAGGGGTTTGTCGATGTCGTTCATCTCTCGCTGCTCCTGGGTCGTGGGTTGGTGTTAATCGGTGCGGCGGCCGGCCGCCCGGGCTCGACGACGCCGTGGCGCCGGTCCCCGCGCAGCAGGGACGCGACGGCGGCGATCAGCGCCAGCCCGGCGGCGGTGGCGAAGACGACGAAGAGGCCGTCCCGGAACGGCCCCGAGATCAGGTGGGGGAAGAACTCGCGGCCGGTCAGGACCGCCCGGCTCGCGGCGGGAAGCGACGCGAGGACGCCGTTGGCGGCGAGCAGGTGGCCGACCGGATTGATGCCGAGGACGGCGGCGAAGAGCGAGGACACCGGCGGCAGCGAGGCGACGTGGTGGGCCGCCGCCGGTTCGACGCCGTGTTGCTGCAGGCCGCTCGCCATCGCGCCCGGCAGGCTGTGCGAGAGGCCGATGATCATCAGGCTGAAGAAGATCCCGATCGAGAGCGCGGTGCCGGTGTTCTGGAAGGTCGATCGCATCCCCGAGACGGCGCCGCGCTGGTCGGCGGGGACGCTGCTCATCACCGAGGCGGCGTTCGGCGAGCTGAACATCCCGACCCCGATCCCGTTGGCGGCGATCAGGAGGGCGAAGGCGAGGTAGGGGAAGTCGACCGGCAGGAACATCATCCCGATGAAGCTCGCCGCGAAGATCAGCATCCCCGCCGTCGCGAAGCCGCGAGCGCCGTGGCGGTCGGAGAGGGTGCCGGAGATCGGCCCGGCGACGAGGAAGCCGGCGGTCAGCGGCAGCATGTAGATGCCGGCCCAAAGTGGGGTGTCGGCATAGCTGTAGCCGTGCAGGGGCAGCCAGATTCCCTGCAGCCAGATGACGAGCATGAACTGCAGGCCGCCGCGGCCGACGGCGGCGATGAAGCCGGCGATGCTGCCGGCGGTGAACTCGCGGATCCTGAACAGGGCGAGCTGGAACATCGGCTCGGCGACCCGGGTCTCGATCAGGACGAAGGCGACGAGGAGGAGGGTGCCGGCGATCAGCGAGCCGTAGACGACGGGGTTGGTCCAACCCATCGGGTGTCCGCCGTAGGGATGCAGCCCGGTGGTGATCCCGACCAGGATCGCGCTGAGGCCGACGCTGAAGCTGAGGTTCCCCCACCAGTCGATCCTGCCCCCCGAGCGAAGGCCCGAGTCGTGCAGCCTGCGGTATGCCCAGACGGTGCCGAAGATCCCGACCGGAACGTTGACCCAGAAGACCGCGCGCCAGTCGATCGCGGCGAGGACGCCACCGGCGATCAGCCCGATGAACTGGCCGGCGAGCGCCGCTATCTGGTTGACGCCGAGGGCGAATCCGCGCCGGTCGGGGGGGAAGGCATCGGTCAGGATCGCCGCCGAGTTTGCGGTCAGCATCGAGCCGCCGAGGGCCTGGAGGCAGCGCCAGGCGATCAGCCAGGTGGCGCCGCGGCCGCCGACGAAGGGATCGAAGGAGAGCAGCAGCGATGCGCCGGCGAACACCGCGAAGCCGGCGTTGTAGATCCGCACCCGGCCGTACATGTCGCCGATCCGGCCGACCGAGACGACCAGCACCGCCTGGACCAGGCGGTAGCCCATGATCATCCACAGCAGGTAAGTGATGTTCGCCGGGTCGAGCGGGTCGAGGTGGATGCCGCGGAAGATCGCCGGCAGCGAGATGATCACGATCGACCCGTCGAGGGCCGACATGAAGACGGCCATCGTCGTGTTCGAGAGCGCGTCGAAGCGGTAGCGCGCGGTCCCCGCCGCCGGCATCAGACGCTCTCGGCCAGGCGTTCGAGCAGCGGCGCCGCGGCCTCAAGCTGCTCGAGCTCCCTCGCGGTGAAGTTCTCGGCCAGCGCCCGCGCCAGCTGTTCGGTGCGCGCCGCGCGGCGGTCGCGGATCGCCTGGCGCCCGGTGCCGCTCAGCGAGAGCACGACGCGCCGGCCATCCTCGGGGTCGGAGGCGCGCTCGATCAGCCCGCGGGCCTCGAGGCCGGCCAACGTCGCCCCCATCGACTGCGGCGAGATCTGCTCCTCGCGTGCCAGCGCGCTCGCGGTGCTGGGGCCGCCGCGGTCGAGCCGGGCCAGCGCCGCGGTCTCCGGCAGGGTCAGATCGTCCTCGACCGGGCTCTGGCGGAGCCGGCGGCGCAGCAGGCCGACGGCGAGGCGCAGCTCGAGGGCGACGGCGGCGGCTCGGCGGCGGTCCGCCGCGGCTGGCGAGATTCGATCTGCCTCGGCCATATCCTCAGGCAAAACTTAACAGTTTGGGCTGAGAACCTTCGACGGCTACGCTGAACGCCGTGAGCGCGCCGACCCGCGACCAGGCCTGGGAGCTCTTCTGCGAGTGGACCGAGTCCGACTCGCTCCGCAAACACGTCCTCGGGGTCGAGGCGGCGATGCGCGCCTACGCCCGCATGTACGGCGAAGACGAGGAGCTGTGGGCGGCGACGGCGCTCCTCCACGACCTCGACTACGAGCGTTACCCCGATCTCGAGACCGGCCACCCGCGGGTGGCCCTGAGGCTGTTCGAGGAGAACGGCTACCCGCCGGAGCTGATCGATGCCGTCGCCGGTCACGCCCCCTTCCTCGGCGTCCCCCGCGAGACCAGGATGGCGAAGGCGCTGTTCGCCGTCGACGAGCTGACCGGGTTCATCGCCGCGGTGGCGCTCGTGCGGCCGACGGGGATCACCGGGATGACGCCGAAATCGGTGAAGAAGAAGCTGAAGCAGCCGAGCTTCGCCGCCGCGGTCGACCGCGACGAGGTCCGGCAGGGCGCCGAGGAGCTGGGCGAGGACTTCGACCAGCACCTCGCGTTCGTGATCGCCGCGCTCGAGCCCGAGGCCGAGGCGCTCGGCCTCACCGGCTCCGAGTCCTAGCCGTCCCCCCGACGGCGGCGCTCGTCGCGACGGTGCCGGAGCAGGACCGGGGCGACGTAGCCGATCAACGCCCCGACCCCGACTGCGACCAGGAGGGTGACGATGAGGGGCGCGTTGACGTTGACGAAGAGGACTTCGACCCGCACCTCCTGTGAGTTCTGGAGCGCGACGATGACGACCAGGGCGATCAGGATGCCGATCAGCCAGGCACGCCAGTTCGACTGATTGCCCTCCCGTTTCATCGAGCCGGGGCAAGATATCGCCGCCGCCCCCCGAAGGCGAACCGTCGAACGGTCAGACGCCGAGGGCGAAGCTGAGGGCGAGCATGATCGCCGCGCCGAGGACGATGCCGGCGCCCGGTCCCAACCGGTGCCGGTCGGCGAAGGCGTCCGGAAGCAGCTCGACGGCGATCAGGACGAGCATCGCGCCGGCGGCGAAGGCGAAAGAGAAGGGCAGCAGAGCGCCGACCCCCTCGACGAGCAGGAACGCCACCAGCGCCCCGACCGGTTGCGGGAGACTGGTCCCGACGGCCGCCCAGAATTGCCGCGAGCGGCTGTAGCCCGCAGCCGCCATCGGGATCGCGACGCTGGTCCCCTCGGGGACGTTCTGGAGGGCGATCGCGAGGATCACGAACAGGCTGAGGCCCGAGCGGTCCGAGGCGAAGGCGGTGCCGATAGCAAATCCCTCCGGCAGGCTGTGGGCGAAGAGGACGAGGAAGACGAGGGCCGAGGTCCGAGCCCCCGGCCCTCCGCGGCCCATGAAGCTCCGATTCGGGTCGAGGCGGCCGCGCGCCACACCGACCAGCGCCGCGCCGGCGGCGAGGCCGAGCAGGAGGTCGACGACCGAGCCTTCTTCGGCCGCGGGAATCAACAGTCCCGCGATCGCTGCCACGCCCATCGCCCCGGCCGCGAAGCCCAGCAGGAGCGGGGTCAGCTGACGGGCGCGATCGCCGAGGAAGAAGACCGGGATGGCGCCGAGCCCCGTCGCGACCGCGGTTGCGGAGGCGGCCAGCGCCAGGACGACGACGTCTGGCACGGTCCCGAGGATAGGGCGCGGAGCCGGCCCGGGACACCGCGGTCGTCCGGCTCTTCGCCGCCCCTAGCGGCCGCCGCCCCGGCCCAGCCCGTCGAGGTCGCCGAGGATGCAGTCGAAATCGGCGGCGAACAGATCGAGCAGCGCCGGGTCGAAACGGGCCCCGCGCTGGGCGGTCATCTCCTCGAGGGCGTCGCGCTCGGATAGGGCCATGCGGTAGGGACGGTCGCTGATCAGCGCGTCGAAGACGTCGGCGATCGCGACGATGCGCCCGACCTGGGGAATTCGGTCGCCGGCCAGCCCGCGCGGGTAGCCGCTTCCGTCGAAATGCTCGTGGTGGGTGAGCGCGATCTCGGCGGCCAGGTCGAGGATCGGCGAGTCGGTGCCGGCGAGGAGATCGTGGCCGATCTGGGCGTGCCGCTCCATGAACGCGCGCTCGGCCCCGGTCAGCGGGCTCGGCTTCATCAGGATCACGTCGGGCATCGCGATCTTGCCGATGTCGTGCATCGGGGCGGCGATACGGATCCTCCGGACCGTCTCCTCGTCGAGCCCGGAGGCTTCAGCGAGCAGGCCCGACAAGCGGCCGACGGCGCGGGTGTGGATCCCGGTCTTCAGGTCCCTCGACGCGATCACCTCGTTCAGGCGCTCGAGCATCTCGGCCTCGCGGCCCCGCGGCTCGCCCTCGGCGTGGCGACGGCGTTTGCGCTCGGCGTGGCCGAGCGCAAGCTCGACGTTCGTCCGCAGCTCGTTGTCGCTGAAGGGCCTGATCATGTAGGCGCTGACCCCGCGGGCGCCGGCGCGCTGCGCCAGCGAGGGGTCGCCGGAGACCATCAGCAGGGCGGTGTCGTTGTGCCGCCGCTCGATCTCGTCGAGCAGCGCAAGCCCCTCCTCGGAGACCCGCAGGTCGCAGATGACCAGGTCGAAGCCGTCCCCCCTCAACAATTCCCGGCCCTCGCCGGGGGTGCCCGCCTGCTCGCAGCGATAGCCGGAGGCCGCAAGGGTGCGCGACAACGCCTCTCCCATCTGGGCCTCGTCATCGATCAGGAGTATGCGGTCGCCCGTGGGCAGCGTTGACACGGTCCTCCCCCGGCCCGAATGGCGGTTACCAAATATTGGGGAAAGAAACCTTACCGATTGGTCTATACCCGGTCCCGGGCATTCTCACCGGGCCAGCTGCCGGTCAGCCCAGCGAAAGTGCGGCGGGCCCCACGGTCGACCAGCCCTTTCGTGAGCCGGAAGACGGCGCCCTCGACCACCAGCGCCATAACCAGTTTCGGTAGCGAGGCGTCCCGCTGACCCGGCTCCGGCGCCTCCTCGTCGTCGAACACGGACCACAGCCGCTCGAACGTCTTCTGCGCGACCCAGCCGGCCAGCAGGCCGGAGACGATCCCGATCGGAGCGAAGATCAGCTTCATCGCCTAGCCGAGCCGGTCGAGCTCCTCGGCGAGTTCGTGGAGGAACGGCAGCGTGGGCTCGGCCGCCCTCAGCTCGACCAGCGTCTGGCGATAGTGCGCGAGCCGCTCGCCGTCGGGGTGCTCGCCGCGTTCGTTCAGCACTCGCACCTTCGCCAGCGTGTCGGCCGCATAGATCGCGGCCAC
>DASXBC010000045.1:0-2704 GCA_036406355.1 Solirubrobacterales bacterium
GATCCCGTGGAGATGGTCGATGCCGAGGACAAGGTGGTCACCGTGGTCCGCTTCGGCGGCGCCGGGCGCACCAGCCAGATCGCCGTGGATGATCAGATGGCCTTCGTCCACACCTTCAAGGACGGACTGGTGGTGCGCGAACAGGCCTTCAGCAACCGAGAGGATGCGCTCCAGGCGGCCGGGCTGCCGGAATAGGGCTCCCGCCTAGAGCAGCTTCTCGAGCCCGACCGTGAAATGGTCCGGCAGGTCGCCGACCTTGCGGACTGCAAGCACCACCCCCGGCATGAACGAGCGCCGGTCGATCGAGTCGTGGCGCACCGAGAGCGTCTGGCCGACGCCGCCGAAGATCACTTCCTGGTGGGCGACCAGGCCCGGCAGCCGCACCGAGTGGATCGGCTGGTGGACGTTGCCGCCCGCCGCATCGATCAGCTCGGCCGTCCGCTTCGCCGTCCCCGAGGGAGCGTCGAGCTTGCGATCGTGGTGGAGCTCGACGATCTCGCACTCGGGCAGGTGCCTGGCGATCGCCTGCGAGGCCTCCATCAGCAGCACCGCGCCGATCGCGAAGTTCGGCGCGACGAAGCAGTTCGCCTCCGCGGCTTCGGCGGCTTCGCGGAGGGCGTCGAGGTCGAAGCCGGTCGTCCCGACGACGACGTGGGTGCCGGCCTCGAGGCAGGCCCTGGCGTTGTCGAGCGCCACCTCGGGGGTGCTGAAGTCGACGACGACCTCGGCCTCGCCCAGCACCTCCGAGAGCTCGACTCCGAGACTGGGGTCAGCGCGCCCGGTCAGCTCCATGTCCTCGGCGCCCTCGACCGCTCCGCAGACGGTCTCCCCCATCTGCCCGGCGGCCCCGGACACCCCGACCTTGATCATGCCGCGGTCAGTTCTTCGCTGACCGGTGCCAGCGCCTTGCGGAAGCAGTCCTCATCGGAGCCGATGCAGGCCGCCGAGAGCCGCTCGGCGCCGTAGAGCTCGGACGCGAGCTCGGTCAGGTCCTCGACCGTCACGGCGTCGACCTTGGCCAGCATCTCGTCGAGGCTGTCGATCGGGAGCCCGAACAGGGTCGCGCGCGAAACCCGCGTCATCCGCGCCGCCGTCGACTCCGAGGAGAGGACGAGACGGCCCTTGACGCTCTCCTTGCCGCGCGCGAGCTCCTCGGCCGAGACCGGCTCGGAGCGCAGCCGGGCCAGCTCCGCACCGATCACCGAGCAGGCCTCCTCGACGTTGTCGGCGCGGGTGCCGACGTAGGTCGCGACCAGCCCGGAGTCGGTGTACTGCTCGTTGTAGGAGCCGACCGCGTAGGCGAGGCCGCGCTTCTCGCGCACCTCACGGAACAGCCGCGAGGACGTCGAGCCGCCGAAGATCGCGTCGAGGACGGCGAGCGCGTAGCGTCGATCGTCGGCACGGACGATCCCCGGCGCCCCGAAGCAGATGTGGTACTGCTCGGTGTCCTTCTCGTAGAACCGGAAACGGGCCGCGGTCTCGACCGATGCCGCGCCGGCCTCGGCGCTCTCGGCAGCGGCCGGCGAGACCAGCCGCTCGGCGAGCTCGACGATGCGGTCGTGCTCGAGGTGGCCCGCGGCGCCGACGACCAGGTTGGCGCCGGTGTAGCGGGCGCCGTGATAGGCGGAGATGTCGGGCACCGGGATCGAGGCGATGACCTCGGCCTCGCCGAGGACCCGCCGCCCGAGCGGGTGCCCGCCGAACACCGCGTCGGCAAGGATGTCGTGGACGCGGTCCTGGGGCTCGTCCTCATACATGGCGATCTCCTCGAGGACGACATCGCGCTCGGAGTCGATTTCCGGATAGGTCGGGCCGAGCAGCATTTCCGCCAGCAGCTCGAAGACCTCGTCGGTGTGCTCGTCGAGGAAGCGTGCGTGGAGATGGGTCGTCTCCTTGCCGGTGGCGGCGTTGACCGAGGCGCCGAGGCCGTCGAAGCGCTCGGAGATCTCGATCGCCGAGTAGCGCTCGGTTCCCTTGAACAGGAGGTGCTCGAGGAAATGGGAGACCCCGGCCTGGGCGGGGGTCTCGTCCCGCGAGCCGGTTCGGACCCAGAGCCCGAGCGCCACCGAGCGCACCGAGGGCACCTCCTCGGTGACGACCCGGACGCCCGAGCCGAGCTCCGTTTGGTTCGCGGCGCTCAAACTTCTAGTGTCGGCGCTCACGCTCGCGCCGGCGGCCGCGTCGCTCGCGATCGCCGCCGCCGTTGCGGCGCCCGCCGCTGTCCCCGGTTCCGACCGCGGCCAGTTCCTCGGCGGTTTTGCCCGCGACCGATGGGTCGTCGGAGAGGCGGAGGCCGATCCGGCCCCGCTCGCGGTCGACCTCGACCACGGTGACGTCGATCTCGTCACCGGCGCTCAGCACGTCGTCGACCGAGTCCACCCTCTCCCCCGGTTTCACGTTGGAGATGTGGAGCAGGCCGTCGGTGCCCTTGACCAGCTCGACGAAGGCGCCGAAGGTGGTCGTCTTCACGACTTTGGCGCCGTCGTAGCGGTCGCCGACCTCGGCCTCCTTGGTCATCGATTCGATCCGGGCGACGCAGGCTTCGACCAATTCGCCGGTCGGCGCGTAGATCCGCACCGTGCCGTCGTCTTCGACGTCGATCTCCGCTTCGAACTCCTCGCAGAGGGCGCGGATCGTTTCGCCGCCCTTGCCGATCACGGCGCCGATCTTCTCCGGGTCGATCTTGATCGCTTCGATCCGCGGC
>DASXBC010000046.1:0-38939 GCA_036406355.1 Solirubrobacterales bacterium
TCGTCGGCCACAACCCCGACTTCAAGACGGAGGTCGGCCGCCTGACCGGCGCCAACGTGAAGTTCCGCAAGGGCGGCCTCGCGATTCTCGACGGCAGCACCCTGATGGCGCAGCTGCGACCGGCGGACCTGGCGGCGATAGCCGAGGGACGATGAGGCTCTGCCGGTTCCTCGACGGCGGCGGCGCCCGGCTCGGGCTCGTCGAGGAAGAGGGTGTGATCGACCTGTCCGCGGCGGAGCCGGAGCTTCCTGCCGAGCCGGCGGCGGCGCTCGACGCCGCCGGGCCGGCGCGTCTGGCGGAGCTTGCGGCGGGCGTCGGTCCGGCAGCGCCGCTGGAGGAGGTCGCGCTTCTCAGCCCGGCGCGACCCCGCAAGTACCTGGCGATCGCCCTCAACTACGCCGACCACATCGCCGAGACCGGGATGGACGCGCCCCAGGTGCCCACCTTCTTCAACAAGCAGCCCACCTGTGTCGTCGGCTCGGGCGCCGCGATCCACATGCCCGCCGTCTCGGACAAGCTCGACTACGAGGGCGAGCTGGCGATCGTGATCGGGAAGCGCTGCCGGCATGTGCCCCCCGAGCAGGCGGCCGGGGTGATCGCCGGCTACACGATCGCCAACGATGTCTCGGTTCGCGACTGGCAGATGCGGGCTCCGACGATGACGATAGGCAAGTCGTTCGACACCCACGGTCCGCTCGGCCCCTGGCTCGTCACCGGCGACGAGCTCGGCGATCCGCAGCGGCTCGGGATCCGGACCTTCGTCAACGACGAGCAGCGGCAGGACGGGAACACCTCGGAAATGGTGTTCGACTGCTTCCAGCAGGTCTCCCACCTCTCGGAAGCGTTCACCCTCGAGCCCGGCGACGTGATCGCGACCGGTACCCCGGCCGGGATCGGCGCCTCGATCCAGCCCTTCCCGGACGGGCTGCTGAAGGTGGGCGACACGGTCCGGATCGAGATCGACGGGATCGGCGAGCTCCGCAACGACGTCATCGCCGAGCCCCCCGGCTTCCAGGTCCGCGACGACACTCCGGCCTGAGCATGCGGACCGCCCACCGGGCCCACCTCAACCTCGTGGACAGCTCGCGGCAGCTGTTCGAACTCGATTCCGGAGCGGCGGTCGTCGCCGAGGAGGGCTGCTTGCTCGGCGCGGGCAGCTCCGACAACCCGGCGATCTCCAATGCCGCCTTCCGGGTCGACGACGATCTCGACCCGGTGGAGCTGCTGCGCCGGGCGCGCGAGTTCTTCGGCGCCCGAGGTCGCGGCTTCTCGCTCTGGACGCGCGGAAACGAGCCGGAGGACCGCGACCTGCTCGAGGTCGCCCGCGAGGAGGGGCTCAGCCCCTTCTTCGAAATGCCGGAGATGGTGATGGAGGGACGGGCCGAGCAGACGCCCTTTCCGGACGATGTCGAGCTTCGCCGCCTCCGCGACGCCGAGGATGCGGCCCACTACTGGCGGGTCGCCAGGGAGTCCTACACCAGCGTCGGGTTCCCGCCCGAGGTCTTCGACCACTACGACGACCACAGCGGCCTCGTCGCCGAGAACGCGGTGGCGCTCCTCGCCTACCGAGGAGCCGAGCCGGTCGCGATCGCGATGACCATCGTCACCGACGGCGTCGCCGGGATCTACTGGGTCGGGACGGCCGACGGAGCCCGCGGCAAGGGCCTGGGACGGGCGATCACGGCGGCCGCCGTCAACGCCGGCTTCGACCTCGGCGCCGACCTCACCTCGCTGCAGGCGTCACCGATGGGTGAGCCGATCTACCGGACGATGGGCTTCGAGACGATCTACGACTACAGGCTGCTGATGGCGGCGGCGCCGCAGGAGACCGGGATATGAAGCAGCGCGTCAGCCTGATCACCCTCGGGGTCCGGGACCTCGACCGGGCGCGAGCCTTCTACCAGGCCCTCGGCTGGAGGACCGGCGCCGCGCCCGAGGACGACGTCGTCTTCTTCCAGGCCGGCGAGATGGTTCTGGCGCTGTGGGACCGGGCGAGACTCGCCGAGGACAGCTGCGTCGAGGACGGCGGCGGCTGGGGCGGCGTGACCCCCGCCCTCAACCTCGGCTCGCCGGCCGAGGTCGACGCCTCGATCGAGGAGGCTCGCGCCGCCGGCGCCCGCATCGGCCGCGAGCCGGCCGAAACGTTCTGGGGCGGATACAGCGGCGTCTTCATCGACCCCGAGGGCCACCCATGGGAGATCGCCCACAACCCGCACTGGACGCTCACCGAGGACGGCGGCGTCCGCATCGACTGAGGGCCTGCTCAGGGGCCCAGCCGGAACGGCGGGTACTTGTCGGTGATCAGGGTGAAGGCATAGCCGACGACCCTGTTGTGCCAGCGGTAGACCCCCTCGACGAAGTCGAAGGCGCCGCGCGGGTAGCGGCCGGTGAAGAGGATCGCGAACCAGGCGAAGACGACGGTGAAGAAGGCGCCGATGTAGAGGAAGAAGAGGACGACGTAATGGGGGATCGCCAGCAGCCACTTGACGAGGGGCATCCCCCGCTGCAAGTCGGTCTCGGCGTTCGGATAGGGATAGTCGAGGTGGACCGCCTGCATCTCGTCGGTCGACGGATAGCTGTCGTCCATCAATGAGATGTAGACCCCGACCCGGTTCGAGAAGCGGCTGACTTCGAGGTTCCAGTCGAACCACCAGCGGGGGTACTTCTTGCGGAACAGCAGCATCAGGACCGTCGGCAGGGTCAGCAGGCCGATCCCGGCGCCGGCGTACGCGTACGCGCTGCCCTCCTCGCCCGAGCCCCAGTAGATCCCGACGAGCAGCACGAAGACGATGTAGATCGGGATCACCGTGAAGATCCGGAAGAACGTCGTCAGCCGATTCAGCGGGCGGTCCGGGTACTCGACGGAGAACGTGACCGGGTAGTCCGAGGGCTCGGTGCGCTCGATGCTGGCCTCCATGCTGACCTCCTTGCTCCCTTGGGACTGGACGAGTGCGCATCCTCGCGCACCGATCGGCGGCAATCGCCCGCCGCCCGGCCGGCTGACTGGCCGATCAACCAGGGTTACGCCGTTCCATGTAGCCTCCCCCGCCGATTCACGAACCAGGAGGGAGTGCGCAATCTGATGGGACTTCTAGACGGTAAGGCGGCGATCGTCACCGGGTCGGCCCGGGGAATCGGCCGCGCCACGGCGGAGCTCTTCGCCGCCGAGGGGGCGAGGGTCTTGATCAACGACCTCGATGCCGATATCGCCGAGCAGGCCTCGAACGAGATCGACGGCGAGACCGCCGTCCACGCCGGCGACCTGACCAAGCCTGACGCCGCCGACCAGCTGGTGGCCGCCGGGGTCGAGGCCTTCGGCGCGGTCGACATCGTCGTCAACAACGCCGGCTACACCTGGGACGGCGTCGTCCACCGGATGACCGACGAGCAGTTCCAGGCGATGCTCGACATCCACACGATCGTCCCCTTCCGGATCACCCGGGCGCTGGCCCCGCACTGGCGCGAGGCGGCGAAGGCCGAGCGCGGCGAGGGCAAGGAGGTCTTCCGCAAGATCGTCAACGTCTCCTCGATCTCGGGGACGATGGGGAACGCCGGCCAGGCCAACTACTCGGCCGCCAAGGCCGGCGTCGTCGGGCTGACCAAAACCATCGCCAAGGAGTGGGGGCAGTTCAAGGTCAACGTCAACGCGGTCGCCTTCGGCTTCGTCGAGACGCGGCTCACGGCGGCGAAGGAGGCGGGGGAAGAAATGACCTCTCCGACCGGCGAGAAGATCGAGCTCGGGATTCCCGAGCAGATGCGCTCGATGGCCTCGGCGATCATCCCGCTGGGGCGCCCGGCCCAGCCCGATGAGGCGGCGGGCCCGGTTCTATTCCTCTGCTCCCAGCATGCGAACTACGTGCACGGGCAGATCCTCAACGTGACCGGCGGGCAGTTCGGGGGGATGTACACCTGAGCGGGTCGGCGACAGAGGGGAGGTCCCAGGTCCGCTACCTGGACGTGGCGGACCGGACCTGGCCTCTCCTCCGTCGTCTCGCCGGCCTCCACACCCTGCTCTACCGCGCGACCGGCGGCCGGTTCGGGCTGAGCGTCCCGGGCGGCCCGGGACGGATGCTTCTCCTCGACCACGTCGGCGCGAAGAGCGGGACCGAGCGCACCTGCCCCCTGCTCTACATCGAGGACGGCGACAACGTCGTGGTAATCGCCTCCAAGGGCGGATACCCGAGACATCCGGCTTGGTACCACAACCTGATGGCCAACCCCGACACCGCGGTCCAGATCGGCAACGAGCGTCGCCGGGTGCGCGCCCGGCTCGCCACGCCCGAGGAGCACCAGCGCCTCTGGCCCGAGGCGGTCAGGGTCTGGGGCGGGTACGCCGACTACCAGGCGCGGAGCAAGGGGCGCGAGATCCCGATGGTCGTCCTCGAGCCCCGCTAGTCCTTCGGCCGTCGCTCCTCGGCGACGGGATCGCCGCCCTCGCCGACGATCGCATCCGGGGGCCACGGCCCTGCCCAGTTGTCGCGAGCACCGTCGATCGTGATCGTCGTCCCGGAGACGAAGTCGCCGGCCGGCGAGGCGAGATAGGCGACGAGCCAGGCGAGCTCCTCGGCCCGTCCGGCGCGCCCGATCGGGATCGAGCGCTCGAGGTTTTCGACCACCACCTGCGGATACTTGGTCAGCAGCGTCTCGGTCGCGAACTGGCCTGCCGCCAGCGCGCAGGTCGTGATCCCGAACCGCGCCCACTCGACCGCGAGCGTCCGCATCATGTTCTCGACCGCAGCGCGGGCCGCGCCCGAGTGGACCATCCCGGGCATCCCGTGGTGCGGGGAGAGGGTGACGCTGAGGACCTTGCCGCCCCCCTGGGGGATGAACCCCCTGGTCGCCGCGGCATGGGTCATCAGCCAGGTCCCCTGCACGTTCAACTCGGTCACCGTGCGGAAGCCCTTCGGGCTGATCGCCTCGGCCGGGCTGAGGAACTGCCCGCCGGCGTTGTTGACGAGGACATCGAGCCTTCCGTGGCGCTCGAGCAGGCCGTCGATCAGCCGCTCGACCGCCTCCTCCTCGCGGATGTCCATCGCCTCGTGCTCGAAGCTTCCCGCCAGCCCCTCGGCGAGGGCCTCGGTCTCGGCCAGCGGCTCCTCCCGGCGCCCGCAGCCGACCACCTTCGCGCCGAGCCGGGCCAACTCGAGCGCGGTCTCGCGCCCGAGGCCGCTGCCTGAGCCGGAGACGAGGCAGACCTGGCCCTCGAGCAGGCCGTCCCTGAATATGCGCGAACGAGCGCTCTCAGACATGAGCCATCAGATTTCGTGCTTCGTTCGCTGCGCAAACGAGTCAGATATGCATGCTTGCTCTCTCCGCACTCAGGTCAGCCTATAGGCGGCATCACCAGGGGTAATGTCCGCCGCGATGAAGGTGCAGGTGGAGGCAAAACCGCTGCACGAGCCGCTTTCCGGCGGGACCCCTGGCGCGACGGTCACGGTCGAGCCGATCGTCACCGGCACGACCAACTTTCCCAGGGCGCTGATGGAAAGCCCAGGTGGCCGCTTCCTGGGGGCGCGCCTGGGATGGGCTCTCCTGACCGGCAAGGAAGCAACCGAGGTTCCCTGTCCCGTCTTCCTCATCCGCCACCCGAGCGCCGGCGCGATCCTCGTCGACACCGGCCTGCACCCCTCGATCGCGACCGACGCCGAAGAGAACTTCGGCCGCCTGCCGACCCGCTTCGGCAAGCCGAATGTCAGGCCCGACGGCGACGCTCCGGCCCAGCTCCGCAAGCGCGGCCTCGACCCCGGCGAGATCCCCGTCGTCGTCATGACCCACCTCCACATCGACCACACGTCGGCGATCTCCGAGTTCCCGAACTCGACCTTCGTCGCCAGCGAGCTCGAGTGGCAGGACGCCACCCAAGGCAGCCGGCCGACGCTGAAGGGCTACCGCCGGATTCACCTCGACTTCGCCTTCGACTACCGGACCGTCGACTTCGACCGCGGTGGGATCGGCTCCTACGCGACCTTCGGCCGGACCTTCGACCTCTTCGGCGACGGCTCGGTCAGGCTCGCTTACACCCCCGGTCACTCGGCGGGACACATGTCAGTGGTCGCGCGGCTGAAGGAGACTGACTTCGTGATCGGCGGCGACGCCGCCTACACGGTCGCCCAGCTCGACGGCGTCGCGCCGCTGCCGCCGCGTCCGTTCGACGCCCACAACTACCGTCGCTCGCTGCAGGAGCTGAGGCTGTTTCGGCGCGAGTACCCGGCGGCGGTCGTCACCCCGGGACATGACGCGGGGTTCTACGAAGGGCTCGAGCCGCGCTACGAGTAGTTCGTTTTCCCCGGCTCTGGGGTGACCCCCTCGCGGAGGGTGCGAATAACGTTTCGCCGGCCCTGCTCGTCGAGGCGCGTGTACATCGCCCGCACCCGGTCGAAGATCTCCGTCGCGACTTCGAGCTGGCGCTCGCGGCCCGGCGACTCCTCGGCCGAGAAGGAGAGCGGCTCGCCGAACTGCACCGTCACCTTCGGGAAGCGGAACCGCTTCCAGCGCCGGACGGTTGCGGATCCGTGGATCGCGACCGGGATCACGGGTACGCCGGACTCGAGCGCGAGCCGGCCGACACCCGGTTTCGGGTCGCCGAGCTCGCCGCTGCGGGAACGCCCGCCCTCGGCGTAGATCAGCAGCATCCCGCCCTGGTCGAGGACCGTGTAGGCAGTCGCGAACGCCTCCTCGTCATGGTGGCCGCGGCGGACCGGGATCACGCCGCCGTGCTTGAAGATGTAATTCAGCACCGGGTTGCCGAAGAGCTGCGATTTCGCCATGAACCGGATCTGTCGGCGTAGGTAAAGGCCGGTGAAGAAGTGGTCCATCTGGCTGAAGTGGTTGGGCGCCAGGATCAACGGCCCTGACTTCGGCACGTTCTTCACTCCGATGGCGCGAGTGCGGTAGAGCAGGAGCGCCGGGGGCGTGACGAGGGTGCGGACGAGAGGGTAAGTCCAGCCGACGCCTCGGCGAGCGGCGGCATGGAACTGGTCGAAGTACTCCGCCGGGCGATCGTCCTTGTAGACCTGTGGCTTGATGTCGGGCATGTCCGGATGGCCGATCTAACCGGCCCTCGCCCTGCCTACCCCCTGGCGGGGCGGGGGTTACGCAGCCTCGCCGGGCAGCACCCAGGCCCGCGAACGCTCGAGCGCTCGGCGCCATTCCGCCAGCAGCGGGTCCCGCCTATCGGCGCCGATGCCGGGCTCATAGCGGGCCGACTCCCGCCAGGTCCGCCGGACGTCCTCCTCGCTCCAGTGGCCGGTCGCGATCCCGGCAAGGTAGGCGGCGCCGAGCGCCGTCGTCTCGCTGATCTCGGGGACGATAACCGGCGCGCCGAGGACGTCCGCCTGGAACTGCATCAGCCACTCGTTCGCGACCGCGCCGCCGTCCGCTTTGAGCTCGGCCAGCCGCTCTCCCGCCGCCGCCTCCTGTGCCCTGACGGCGTCGACCGTCTGGTAGGCGATCGCCTCGAGCGCGGCGCGGGCGAGGTGCGCGCGTCCGCTCCCCCGCGTCAGTCCGACGATCGTGCCACGCGCGTACGGGTCCCAGTACGGGGACCCGAGGCCGGTCAGCGCCGGCACGAAGTAGACGCCCTCGTTGCCCTCGAGCGAGGCCGCCAGCTCCTCGGTCTCCCCCGCCTCGGCGACGATGCCGAGCCCATCACGCAGCCACTGGATCGCAGCTCCGGTGACGAAGATCGAGGCCTCGAGGGCATAGGCGGGAACGCCACCGGTCTCGCAGGCGACCGTCGAGAGCAGCCCGTCGGCCGGCTCTGGGAGGTCGGTGCCGGTGTGGAGGAGGACGAAGCTGCCGGTCCCGTATGTGTTCTTCGCGCTGCCGGCGCGATGGCAGGCCTGTCCGAACAGCGCCGCCTGCTGGTCGCCGGCGATCCCGGCGACGGGAACCTCGCCGCCGAACTCGGTCGTGGTCCCGAATACGCCCGAGGAGGGAAGCGCTTCCGGCAAGCTTCCAGGGTCGACGCCGAGCATCGCGCAGAGCTCCTCGTCCCAGCGATGCCGGCGGATGTCGAACAGCATCGTCCGCGACGCGTTGGTCCGGTCGGTGGCGTGACGCCCGGTCAGCTTGAAAAGCAGCCAGGAGTCGATCGTCCCGAAGAGGGCGCGATCGGCGCCCTCGACGTTGCGCAGCAGCCACTCGATCTTCGTCCCCGAGAAATAGGGGTCGAGGACCAGGCCGCTCCGCTCGCGGACGAGTCCCTCCCGCCCCTCGGAGCGCAGCTCCTCGCAGCGCTCGGCGGTGCGGCGGTCCTGCCAGACGAGCGCCCGGTGGATCGGCTCGCCGCTGGCCGGGTCCCAGGCGACCACCGTCTCGCGCTGGTTGGTGATGCCGATCGCCTCGAGCTCGCCGCCTTCGATCCCCGCGTCGGCTATCGCCTCGGCGGCGACCCGCCGCGTCGTCTCCCAGATCTCCGCCGCGTCGTGCTCGACCCAGCCGGGACGCGGGAAGTGCTGCTCGAACTCGGAATAGGCACGACCCGCGATCCGCGCCTCGTCGTCGAAGACGAGGCAGGTCGTGCCCGTCGTGCCCTGGTCGATCGCGAGGATCATTGAAGAACTGGATCGCGCGCCGCGACCAGGCTATCCGGCTTCCGCCCGGGCCCCCGTAGCGATCGTCAGCAGCGCCTCGCCGAGGCCGGAGACGTCTTCCTCGCCCGTCCCCAGCCGGCGCACCGCGAGCCCGTACATCAGCGCCACGATCGAGCGCGCATGGCGATTTGGGTCGGGCACCTCGAGCGCCTCGAGGGCGGCCTCGGCGACTTCTTCGTAGGCGACGAAGCAACGGCGGGAGGCATCGCGCAGCTCACGGTCGCGCGCGGCCTGGAGGTGGAGCTCGATCTCCGCCAGTTCCTGAATCCGGCGAGGAGACTCCCGCGCGACCCGCTCGACCTCGAGCGCGACCTGCTCGATGCCGGGGCGCGCTCGCCGCAGCTCGGCGGCGATCCCCTCGAGGCGGACGACCTCCTCGCCGACCATCAGCATCAGGCTCTCCCGGAGGAGGTCGAGCTGGCTGTCGAAGTGGTAGGTGAGCGACCCCAGGGACACCTCCGCGGCGTCGGCGACGCGGCGGTTGGTGACGGCGGCGATCCCCTCGCGCCCGATCAGGTCGAGCGTCGTCCGCAGGATCCGCTCGCGGGTGTCGGTGACGGTTGCCGTTGCCATCTAGAAATCCTCGTCCTCCGCTCGCGGCGCGAAATGCCAGATATGGACGCCTGCTCGCTCCGCCCTCACGGGCCCAGACTACCCCGTTTTCGCCTATTGTTCGTTCGAACGAACCAGCCGACCAGGAAGGAGCCCGATGCCGACAAGTACCGAATCAGAGCTCGGGCTGCGGGAGCAGGCGGGGATGCTGGCGACCGGCGGCGTCTCCTCACGCGAGCTGGTCGACGATTCGCTGCGGCGGGCCGAGGCCGCCCAGCGCGACCTGAACGCGTTCCGGCTGATCCGGGCCGAGGAGGCGCTGGCTGAGGCCGAGGCGGCCGATCGGCGCATCGCGGATGGCGATGGGGCCCCGCTCCTCGGGGTGCCGGTCGCGATCAAGGACGACGTCGACCTCGCGGGCCACCCGACGCTGTTCGGCTGCGGCGGGGCGTGCCCTCCGGCGACGCGGGACGCCGAGGTGGTGCGGAGGCTGCGCACCGCCGGGGCAATCGTGATCGGCAAGACCCACGCCCCGGAGGTGGGGCAGTGGTCATTCACCGAGGGCCCCTCGTTCGGGGCGACACGGAACCCCTGGAGCATCGGCCACACTCCCGGGGGGTCGAGTGGCGGAGCGGCGGCGGCGGTCGCCGCCGGACTGGTCCCGGCGGCAATCGGGTCCGACGGCGCCGGGTCGATTCGGATCCCCGCCGCATGGACCGGGCTGGTCGGGCTGAAGCCGCAGCGCGGCAGAATCTCGACCTGGCCCAACGCCGATGCGTTCAACGGCCTGACCTGCTTCGGCCCGATGACCCGCAGCGTCGCCGACGCCGCCCTCCTCCTTGACGCGATCCACGGCAGCGCCCCCGGCGACCACCACAGGCCGGCGGCCCCGGTCGAGCCCTTCGTCGAGTCCGCGGGCCGCGAACCGAAGTCGCTGCGGATCGCCCTCTCCTACGCGACGCCGTTCGGGGTTTCGAGCGAGGTGGACCCCGAGCACCGAGAGGCGATCGAGGCCTTCGCCCGGCGCCTCGAGGAGCTCGGGCACGACGTCGTCAGGGCCGACCCCGACTACGGACTCGTCGGCCCGGCGCTCATCCCGCGCGGTATGGCCGCGGTCGAGGCCTGGCTCAGCGACAACCTCGGCGACCGCTCGAACCTCGAGCCGCGGACCAGGACCCACGCCCGCTTCGGACGCCTGCTCTCGGGCCTGCCGCTACGGGCGTCGCGGGCGGCGGAGCCGGCGCTGCGACGCCGCATTGGCCGCGTCTTCGAGCGCTTCGACCTTGTCCTCACCCCGACCACCGCGAAGCCCCCGGGGGAGATCTACAGCCTTGACGGGCGCGGCTACTGGGCGACGAGCACCAGGGTCAGCGCCGCCTGCCCCTACGGGTTCGCCTGGAACGTCGTCGGCTGGCCGGGGATCAGCATCCCCGCCGGCATGACGAAGGCGGGCCTGCCGATCGGAGCCCAGCTCCTCGCCCCGGAAGACGGCGAGGCGGAGCTGTTCGAGCTCGCGGGGTCGGTCGAGCGGTCCGTCGGCGGCTGGGAGCGGGCTCCCTATCCACGTCGCGATCCGTAGGCCCGGGCGAAGTCGCGGAGCTGCCGCGCGCGGTGGGCGAAGCCGACGAGGGTGCGACCGGTGGCGCGGTGCGAGAGATCGAGCTCGTACTCGCGAAGCTCGTGGCCGGCGCGGACCGCGTCGATTGTCATACCGACCTCCATCCCGTAGCCGCCGGCGAATGGGAGAACCGAGCGCAGCACGTCGACCCGCATCGCCCGCTGGCCTGAGATCGGGGCCCGCGTCTCGAGCCCGCAGCAGCGGCGGATCGCCCAGCGCGCGAACCCGAGGGCGACTCCGAAGCCGCCACCCACCCGGCGGTTGAAGGCGGCGACGGCGAGATCGCACTCGCCGCGCTCGATCGCCTCGACCAGCGGGCTGAGGGACGCGGCCGTGGGGCCGAGGTCGCCGTCGCAGAGAAGGAAGATGTCGGGCGGCGACACCGAGAGCGCCGCCTCGGCGGCGGCGGTCACGTTGGCACCCTTGCCGTGCGGCCGGCCGCGGCTGACGACCCGCGCGCCCGCCGCCAGCGCGACACCCTCGGTGTCGTCGGTCGAGGCGTCGTCGGCGACCCAGATCGCGGCGTCGGGGAAGGCGCCGCGCAGCGCAGCGACCGTGTCGCCCACCCGGTCGGCCTCGTTGCGCGCCGCGACGAGGACCGCGAGTGAGTCACCCACGGCGGATATTGTCCCGCTCCATGGCGGACATTGAGGCGCACATCACCGGCAACGTATGGAAAATCGAGGTCGCGGTCGGCGACAGGGTCGAGGAGGGCGACACCGTTGTCATCCTCGAGTCGATGAAGATGGAGATCCCGGTCGAGGCCGAGGACGAGGGGACCGTCAAGGAGATCCTCTGCGAAGAGGGGAAGTCGGTCAGCGAAGGCGACGTTCTGGTCGTCCTGGAGTGAGCGCGGAGGGAGCAAGCGTGCATATCTGTCTCTTCGCGCAGCGAGCGAAGCGCGAAAGGTAGTAGTGGCTTCCGAGCGGCTCGCCGGCGGCAAGCTGATCCTCGACTCCCCCGCCGAGGCGGTCGTCCGGATCACGATCTCCAATCCCGAGCGGCGCAACGCCCTCGACCACGAGATCCTCGACGGCCTGGCCGAGACGCTGCCGCGCCTCGACTCCGGGATCGAGAACCGCTGCGTGCTGATCACCGGGGCGCCCCCCGTCTTCTCCGCCGGCTACGACATCGGCTCGATCCCCGAACAGAGCTTCGAGCGCGACGCCGAGTCCCTCGTCGCCCATCCCTTCCACGCCGCAATGGAGGCTCTCGCTGCGCACCCGTGGCCGACGGTGGCGATGATCAACGGCCACTGCCTCGGCGGTGGCCTCGAGCTGGCGATCACCTGCGACATGCGGGTCTGCGCGGCGGGGGCGAAACTGGGCATGCCACCGGCGAAACTGGGCCTGATCTACGGCCACACCGGCCTGCGCAAGTTCCTCGACACGATCGGGCTGCCGCGGACCAAGGAGCTGTTCCTGACCGGGCGAAACGTCGAAGCCGAACGGGCCGAGGAGATCGGCCTCGTCCACGAGGTCTTCCCCGAGGACGAGCTCGAGGAAGCCGCGGTCGAGCTGGCGGCGGCGATCGCGGCCAACGCGCCGCTCTCGATGCGGGGCAACAAGCAGGCGATCGAAGCCCTGAACGCGAACCCGGTGCTGACCGCGGCGCAGGAGGCGGAGCTCGTATCCCTGCGCGAGTCCTGCTTCGGCTCCGACGACTTCCGCGAGGGGATCCAGGCGTTCGCCGAGAAGCGCAAACCGCGCTGGACCGGGCAGTGAGCGGCGCGGCGGAACGCAAGGCGCTGGCGGCCTCGGGGCCGCAGATGGCGGCCCTGATCGAGCGGATCGGCAGGATCGACCTCGAGACCCGCCTGCGGCGGCGGAAAGAGGAGCGGCCGGCAGACGCCTACGGGGCGCTGCTGCGGGCGATCGTCGGCCAGCAGCTCTCGACGAAAGCGGCGCGGACGATCCATGGACGCGTGCTCGACCTGTTCGACGGCCGCACGCCGACTCCCGAGCAACTGCTCGAGGTGTCCGAGGAGGACCTCCGCGCCGCCGGTCTCTCAGGGCGAAAGGTCGAGTACATCCGCGACCTCGCCTCCCACGTGATCTCCGGCGAGCTCGAGCTCGACCGCCTCGACGAGCTCTCCGACGAGGAGGTGATCGCCGAGATCGTCGCCGTTCGCGGCCTCGGCCGGTGGACCGCCGAGATGTTCCTGCTCTTCCACCTCGAACGGCCCGACGTCCTCTCCGGCGGCGACCTCGGGATCCGCAAGGCGGTCCAGATCGAGTACGGCCTCGACGAGATGCCGACCCCGACCGAGGTGGTCGAGATCGGCGAGGTCTGGCGCCCGCACCGGAGCCTTGCCTCGCTCTACCTCTGGGAGTCGCTCGCGGCGGTCCCCGATTAGTGCTCGGTGACGAGACTGCGTTTGGGGTCGTATGGCGACACCAAACGCAGTCTCAGCGAAGCGCGTGGCGGAGGCGTAGGACCCGGGTCGCCGACTGTTCGAACTCTGCGCGCGCGAGCGAGTGCGAGGCGAGGCCTCGGGTCAGCGCCCGGTGCGCGGCGCGGGCGCCGTCCGGGCTCGTGTAGAGGAGGAGGTCAGCGCCGGCGCGGGCGGCGGCGAGACCCGCGACGTCGGGAGGGCCGAATTCGCGCACGGCGCCGGTTTCCAGCGCGTCGGTGATCGATACCCCGTCGAATCCGAGGCGGGAGCGGAGCTCCCGCGTCGCGACGGCGCGCGAGAACGCCGCCGGGCGGCTTGAGAAGGCCGGGTAGATCACGGTGCTCAACATCACCATCTCGCCACCCGCCTCGAAGAAGTGGGGATAGGGAGCCTCGTCGACCCGGCGCAGGGTCGCCTTCGAGAGGCGGATCGTCTGGGGAGAGTCATCCGTATTGCCGGTCGCGGCGCCGAACCCGGGAAAGCCCTTCCCGGTCGCGGCCACCCCGTCGCTGTGCAGCCCTTCGGCGAACGGCACCGCCGTCCTCGAAACCTGCGCCGCGGTCGAGCCGAATCCTCGGTGGGTGTCGGCGATGTCTCCTCCCGGTCGCGCGACGTCGAGCACCGGCGCGAGGTCGACGTTGACGCCGATGTCGCGAAGATTCCGCGCCGTGAGCCGGCCCTGTTCGCGGCTGAACGCGGCACCTTGCTCCCCCATCACTTCGGCCGAGGCGCTCGGCGCCCCGCCGATCCGCTTCACCAGCCCCCCCTCCTGGTCGATCATCACCAGCAGCGGGTCCCGCAGCCCACGCGGCCGCGGTATCGACTGCAGGCTCGCGATCAGCCTCCGCCCGGCGGCACGACTCGGGAGATTGCCGTTGTAGGAGAAGAGGATCACCCCGGCGACATCGCCCTCGCGGATCATCCGCCGCACCGCGTGCGGGATGGTCGGCCCGGAGAAGCCGGTGACGATCCGCTCCCCCGCGAGTTGCGAGGCCTTGAGCCCCGAGGCAGTGGCCTCCACGGCTCCGAGCGTCGGCGCCGCATCCTTGCCATCGCCCATGGTGACCCCGAGGGCGAAGGCGCCGATCGCGAGGCCGCAGCCGATCGCGATCACTGCCCGCCGCCGTCTGATCGCCCCTGAATCCACGTCCGGCCCGGAGCCTAGCCTGAGCGCGGATGGGACCCCTGATCTCATTCGACGAGGCGCTCGCCCTCGGCCGGCTGACCGGCCACGACGAGATCGGCGAGGTGGTCGAGCGGGCCTGGCGGGTGCGGAGGGAGAACTTCGGCGACTCGACCGACATGTGCTCGCTCGTCAACGCCAAGTCCGGCGGCTGCGCCGAGGACTGCGGCTTCTGCGCCCAGTCGCGCTACGCCGAGTCCGACACGCCGATGCACGCGATGATGGAGCCGGAGCAGATCCTCGAGCACGCGAAGGCGGCCGAGGCCGCGGGCGCGCACCGGTTCTGCATGGTCACCCAGGGCCAGGGGCTCTCGAAACGCGACTTCGAGAAGATCCTCGAGGGGGCGAGGCTGGTCGCCGAGCAGACCAACCTCAAGCGTTGCGCCTCGATCGGTCACATGTCGGTCGAACGCGCCTCGCGGCTGCGCGAGGCAGGGATCCAGCGGGTCCACCACAACGTCGAGTCGTCGCGCTCCTACTACCCCGAGGTTTCGACGACGGTCCGCTACGAGGGCAGGCTGCGGACGATTCAGGCGGTCAAGGAGGCCGGCCTCGAGACCTGCGTCGGCGGCATCCTCAACCTCGGCGAGACGCCCGAGCAGCGGGTTGAGATGGCATTCGAGCTCTCCGAGCTGAACCCGACCTCGGTCCCGATCAACCTCCTCAACCCGCGGGCGGGCACCAAGTTCGGGGACCGGCCGCTGATGGACGCCTGGGAGGTCGTCAAGTGGGTCGCGATCTTCCGCCTGATCATCCCCGGCGCGCTGTTCCGCCTCTGCGGAGGCCGGGTGGAGAACCTCGGCGACCTCCAGCCGCTCGCCGTCAGGGCGGGCCTGAACGGCGTGATGATGGGGAACTTCCTGACGACCCTCGGCGCCGAGCCGGAGGACGACAGGGCGATGTTCGAGGACCTCGGGCTGAACGTCTCACGCCAGCCCGACAACGGCTCCAACCCCCGGCCCGACAACCGTTCCGGCTGGCTCGAGGGAGCCAGCCCGGCGGCGACGCCGATGGAGGAGCTGATCGACCGCCAGGACGAAGCGGACCTCTGGGACCCATCGACCCAGCTCCGGGTGATCAAGAAGGCGAAGAGGCCTCCGCCCTACCCGAAGCAATCGGCGGCGTGACCGAGATCGCCGAGCAGCTGGAGGAGCTCCGCGGCTCGGGGCTCTACCGGCGCCTGCGCACGGTCGAGAGCCCGCAGGGGCCCGAAATCCTGCTCGACGGCCATCCGGTGCTGCTGCTCTGCTCCAACAACTACCTCGGCCTCGCCGCCCACCCGCTGGTTCGCGAGGCCGCGGCCGAGGCGGCGATCCGCTGGGGTGCCGGGTCCGGAGCCTCGCGCCTGATCTCGGGAAGCATGGCGCCGCACCGGGCTCTCGAGGGGCGGCTGGCCGCCTTCAAGGGCTACGATGCCGCCCTCCTGTTCGGTTCGGGATACCTCGCCAACAGCGGGGTGATCGCCGCCCTCGCGCGCCGTGGCGAGGTCGTCTTCAGCGACGAGCTCAACCACGCCAGCATCATCGACGGCTGCCGGCTGGCACGGGCCGAGACCTTCGTCTACCGCCACGCCGACCTCGAGCACCTCGCCTGGGCGCTGCGCTCGGCCGGCGCGAGGGCGGCGCTGATCGTCTCCGACGGCCTCTTCTCGATGGACGGCGACCGGGCCCCGCTGGAGGGCCTGCTCGACCTGGCCCGCCGCCACGGCTGCCGGCTGATGGTCGACGAGGCACACGCGACGGGGACGGTCGGGCCGGGCGGTCGCGGCACCGTTGCCGCTGCCGGCCTCGCGGGAGAGGTCGATGTCCTGGTCGGGACGCTGGGCAAGGCGCTCGGCTCCTATGGCGCCTACGTCTGCGCCTCGGCGGAGATGGCCGAGTACCTGCTCAACACCGTCCGCTCGTTCATCTTCTCGACCGCGTTGCCGCCGCCGGCGGTGGCCGCCGCGGAGGAGGCGCTGGCCCTGCTCGAGGCCGAGCCCGACATGATCCAGCGCCTGGCCGTCAACTCGGCGGTCCTGCGTGAGGCGCTTGCCGCCGAGGGCCTCCCGATCGGTGAGGGACGGAGCCAGATCGTCCCGGTCCGGGTCGGCGACTCCGAGCAGGCGATGAGGCTCTCCGAGATCCTGCTCGAGCACGGGTTCTTCGTCCAGGGGATCCGGCCGCCGACCGTCCCGGAGGGGACGTCGCGCCTGCGCTTCACGGCGATGTCGACACACGACCCGACGGCGCTGCAGCGTGCCGCGCGGGTCCTCGGCGCGGCCACCCGCAGCATCGGCCTCGGCGCGCCGGGCACCGCGGTCCCGCTCGCCGCCTAGGCGTGCGCGGCGTCTTCGTCACCGGCACCGGCACCGAGGTGGGCAAGACGATCGTCGCGGCGGCAATCGCCCGCACCCTCGTCGACGGCGGGGCCCGTGTCGGAGTTTTCAAGCCGGCCGTCACCGGGCTCGACGACCCCGGCGAGGCCGATCACGAGCTGCTGAGGAGAGCCGCCGGCTCGGCGCAGAGCGACGACGAGATTGCGCCCTACCGCTACGGGCCGCCGGCCTCGCCGCACCTGGCGGCCTCTCTCGCCGGCGAGGCGATCGAGCCGGAGCGGCTGCTGGCCGCCGCCGGGGCGGCCGGCGAGGGAGCCGACGTGCTCGTCTGCGAGGGGGTCGGCGGCCTCCTCGTGCCGCTCGCCGCCGATTACACGGTGCGCGACCTCGCCGCCGACCTCGGCCTGCCGCTGGTCATCGCGGCCTCGCCCGGGCTCGGGACGATCAACCACACCCTGCTGACCCTCGAGGCGGCGCGGAGCGCCGGCCTCGAGGTCGCGATGGTCGTCCTCACGCCCTGGCCCGACGCCCCGAGCACCGTCGAGGCGTCGAACCGGGAGACGATCGACGAGCTCGGCGCGGTCAGGGTCGAAACGGTTCCGACGCTCGACCTGAGCGACGCGACCACATGGCCGGCGCTCGCCCCCTAGCGACTCAGGCGGTGCGGCCGGCGAGCAGCTCTCCGCCCGGGCTCGCCTCCGCCTCGGCGACCTCGACCGGCACCGCGGCAGGTTTGCGGACGGTTCGAATCACGAGCGCGCCCACCAGGACACCGAGCGCGGTGACCCCCGCCGAGACGCCCATCGCCGTCGACAGCGCGTCGACGAATTCCTGGGGCGTCGCCGAGGCGAAGTCGGCTCCGACCGCGCTCTGGAAGATCGCACCGGTGACGGCGACGCCGAGGCTGCCGCCGACCATCCGGAACATCGAGAGCACGCCGGAGGCGACCCCGGCTTTCTGGACCGGGACCGCGTTCATCGCGGCGCTCGTCATCGGCGACATCGTCATCGCGATGCCGATGCCGAGCAGGACGAACCCGGGCAGCAGGTCGGTGTAGGTCGAGTCGACCGCGATCCTGGTGAAGCTCAGCAGCGAGGCCGTCAGCAGGGTCAGTCCGCCGACGATCAGCCAGCGCGGGCCGAAGCGGTCGGCGAGGCGACCCGAGATCGGCGCCACGGCGACGATCATCAGCGTCGAGGGCAGGAACCTCACGCCTGCCTGAAGGGGCGAGTAATGGAGGATGTTCTGCATGTAGAGGGCGAGGAAGAAGAAGACGCCCATCATCGCGAAGGTGATGATCAGCGCGACGATCGAGGCACCGAGGTAGTTGCGGTGGGAGAGCAGCTCGAACTGGACCATCGGGGCCCTGACGCGCTGCTCGACGAAGACGAAGGATGCGAGACCGACGATCGAGAGGGCCAGCAGGCCGACGACCTGGGCGGAGCCCCAGCCCCAGCTGTTGCCCTCGACGAGAGCAAGGACCAGCGCCGTCAGGCCCGTCGTCAGCGTCGCGACGCCGAGGTAGTCGACATCCCTGCCGACGCTCGTGTCGCGCGACTCGCGGACCGCGAACACGGTGGCCGCGACGGCGCCGATCGCGACCGGGATGTTGAGGTAGAAGATCGCCCGCCAGGTGACGTGCTCGGTCAGGAGCCCGCCGAGCACGGGCCCGACGGCGAGAGCCAGTGCGGAGACCCCGGCCCAGGTGCCCATCGCCTTGCCGCGCTCGTGCGGCGGGAATGCATTGGTGATGATCGACAGGGTGCCCGGCATCATCAGCCCCGCTCCGATGCCCTGGATGATGCGGCTGACGACGAGCGCGGTCTGATCGGGCGCGAGGCCGGCGGTCGCCGAGGAGAGGGCGAAGATGACGACGCCGATCAGAAAGACGAGCCGGCGGCCGAAGATGTCGCCGAGGCGCCCACCGGTGGCGAGGACGACGGCGAAGGAGAGGGTGTAGCCGCTGGTCGTCCACTCGAGGGCGGAGATCGAGGCGTGAAGGTCTTTCTGGATCGACGGCAGCGCGACGTTGACGACCGTGTTGTCGAGCATGATCATGAACAGCGCGAAGCACATCGCTCCGAGCGTCCACCACTTGCGGTTGTCGTCGGTGATCAGGTGGCGGTATCGGGTCATCGAGTGGAGTCCTTTCCTTTCAAGATCTCGTAGGCCGCGGCGATGTCCTCGCGATCCATCAGCGAGTCGACGGCGGCGTCCAGCTTGCGTCGCTGGGCCGGGGTGAGGCCGGCGGCGAACGTCTCCATCCCCGCCTGGCGGATCACGACCAGGGTGTTGACGAGGTCCCTGCCCCGGCTCGTGATCGCGACTCGCCGGACGCGGCGATCCTCACTGTCCTCGACCCGGGTCGCGAGCCGTTTCTTGACGAGGCCGTCGACGGCGCGGCTCATCGACGGGACCGAGACGCCGAAGGTCTCTGCCAGGTCGGATACCTGGCGCGGCTCGGCTCCCTCGCCGAGGCCGCCGATCTCCAGCAGCGCCTTGGTCTGGGTCATCGAGAGGCCGCTCTCCTCGAGAACGCTGAGCATGTTGCCGCGGTCAAAGAGGAAGACGTGGCGCAGGAACGCGCTGAGACGTGCGGCCGTCTCCTGTGCCTCTGCGCTGATCGCCCGCGGGGCCTCTATTTCGTCGACGATCGTCTTCACGTCTGTCGCTTGCATATTGGAATAGTTGCAGACGCGCAACTATTTCTCTATCGCAATAGTTGCTTGTGTGATGCATATCACCCGCGGGGTTGCCGCCGGTCCCGGATCTACTCTCACCGCAATGTCCGCGGTGGACCACTCGCAACTGGACCGCGACCACCTCTGGCATCCATTCACCCAGCAGCAGGGGTGGTGCGAGGAGGAGCCGCTCGCGATCGCCCGCGCCAAGGGCTGGCAGCTGATCGACACCGGGGGCCGCCACTACATCGACGGCGTCTCCTCGCTGTGGTGCAACGTCCACGGCCACCGCCATCCGGAAATCGACCAGGCGGTCCGCGACCAGCTTGACCGGGTGGCCCACTCGACGCTGCTCGGCCTCACCCATCCGGGCGCCGCCGAGCTGGCGGCGAAGCTGGTCGAGATCGCGCCGCCGGGCCTGAGCCGGGTCTTCTACTCGGACTCGGGCTCGACCGCGACCGAGATCGCGCTGAAGATGGCCTTCCAGTTCCAGCAACAGCGGGGCGGCCAGCACACCCGGCGGACCTCGTTCGTCCACCTTCGCGACGCCTACCACGGCGACACGATCGGGTCGGTCTCGGTCGGCGGCATCGACCTCTTCCACGCGACCTACAGGCCGCTGCTGTTCGACGCGCACGCGGTCGAGCCCGGCGACGCGGCGGACCTCGAGCGCGCCCTGGCCGCCAACGAGGAAGAGATCGCGGCGGTGATCGTCGAGCCGCTCGTCCAGGGCGCGGCCGGGATGATCGTCCACCCACCGGGCTACCTGCGAGCGGTCCGCGAGCTCTGCGACCGCTTCGGCGTCCTGCTGATCTGCGACGAGGTCGCGACCGGGTTCGGCCGAACCGGCACGATGTTCGCCTGCGAGCAGGAGGGCGTCTCCCCGGACCTGCTCTGCGTCGCCAAGGGCCTGACCGGTGGATACCTGCCGCTGGCGGCGACGCTGACCACCGAGCGGATCTACGAGGGGTTCCTGGGCACGCCCGAGGAGCAGCGCACCTTCTTCCACGGCCACACCTACACCGGCAATCCGCTCGCCTGTGCCGCCGCCCTCGCCAACCTCGAGACCTTCGAGCGCGAGCGGACCCTCGCCCGCCTGCAGCCGAAGATCCGCCTCCTCGACGAGCTGCTGGCCGATCTGGCCGGGCTGCCCGGCGTGGTCGAGGTCCGGAGCCGCGGGATGATGGTGGGGATCGACCTCGGCGCGCACGATCCCACGCGCCGGATCGGGCACCGGGTGACGCTCGAGGCCCGTCGGCGGGGGGCGATCATCCGCCCGCTGGGCGACGTGGTCGTCCTGATGCCGCCGCTGTCGATCTCGGAGGGCGACCTGCGCCGCCTGGTCGAGATCACCTCCGAGGCGATCGCCGCCGCGCTCGAGGCGCCGGCGTCGCGACCCGTGGCACCCCCCGAGGATCTTCCGCGCGCCGCCTGACTACTGACGGGGAATGACCGAGAGCAGGTGGATCGAGTAGCTCTCGTGGTAGTCGGCGTCGATCGTGCCGCTCATGTGGGCGTCGCTGCTGCTCACCCGTTTCAGCAGCAGGCCGTCGGAGCGGCGGCGCCAATCTTCGCGCTTCGCGGTGCCGCTCACATGGCCCTCGAGTTTGACCTGGGAGGAGGTGTGAACGGCGTCGAAGGGCTGGCCGCCGACGTCGATCTTTTCGATCGCGTCGACGAGCGTGCTGCTGGTGGCTGTATCGCCTTCGTCCGATTCGCAGCGGCCCTGGAAGGTCTTCCCGACCTGGCGGGCTGAGCGCTTTGAGGCCGGGTCGCCGGTGCAGGTGTAGGTCGACCTGCGGTTTTCGCCGAAGAATTCGTGGTATTCGACGAGGCCGGTCAGTTCGAAGAAGTCGCCGCCCTTCGTCGGGCACGAGGTGAATTCCGACCAGCGACCGCCGAGAACCTCCCAGCGTTCGACCACCCCGCAGCCTTTCGGGCTGATCGTGATCGTCGAGATCCCGTCGTAGTCGTGGGTGGCGCTGATCAGGCCGGTGTCGGCGCTCTCGCTGCCGCTGGTCCTGTAGCGGTAGACACCGGGTTCGCGTTCGAACAGGGCCCCTTCCCCTCCTCCCTTGCCGCCGCCTTCGGCGCGGAATTGGTTGACCGCTTCGCCGACGCTGACGTGGGTCGTGTTGTCGCGCGGGAACAGCCGCCAAGCCAGGAAGGCGACGACCACAATGCATGCGGCCACTACCAGCGCAATCGTGCGTCCCCGCGACACCGTCCCGGACTAAAACAGATGCGACACCGATCTGTGTTAGCGATGGATGAAAGGTAGGGTGAGGCGGTGACGCCTCGAATCCGCGGGCCGGCCGAGAGGGCCAACCTCGGAGAGCCCTCCACCCCGCGCCCCGCCGCATCCGTCGTTCTGGTTCGCGGCGGCGGCAGGCACTCCGACAGCGGTCTCGAGGTCCTCCTGCTGAAGCGGACCGAGAAGGCGCAATTCATGCCCGGCGTCTGGGTGTTCCCGGGAGGCGCGGTCGATCCCGGGGACGGCGAGGGCGAGGCCGGACACCGCGCCTGCGCCGTTCGCGAGCTGGCCGAGGAGGCGGCGATCGTCCTGGCCGACGGCGCCGAGCTGGTGCTTTTCTCGCGCTGGATCACGCCGGAGGTCGTGTCGCGCCGCTTCGATGCCTGGTTCTTCCTCGCCCTCGCCCCGGCCCACACGCCGCCCCAGCCGGACGGCGTCGAGACCACCGAGGCCGGCTGGTTCGCCCCCTCCGCCGCGATCGAGGCACAGGCCGCGGGTGAGATGGCGCTGGCGTTCCCGACGCTCGCACAGCTCCGGTCCCTGACCTCGTTCGGGACCGCGGCGGAGGCGATCGACGCCCACCGCGACCGCAGCGTCGAGCCAGTCCTGCCGAAGGTGATCGGCAGTGATGAGGAGCACCGGGTGGTGCTCCCCGGGGATCCTGACTATCCGAGCTGAGCGACCTCGGCCAGGCCGGCCGTCTCGGCCCGGGCCGGGACGCCCCTGACGGTCGTGCCGGGACCGACGTCGGCGGTGACGACCGCGCCCGCCCCGACGACGGCGCCCTCGCCGACCTCGACGCCGGGCATGATCTTGGCGCCGGCGCCGACCTGGCAGCCGCGCCGCAGCATCGGCGGCGGCCTGCGCTCGGAGCCGTTCATCGTCCGCCCGGTGAGGAGCTGGACGCCCGGGCCGAGGAAACAGTCCTCCTCGATTACCGCGCCGGGGCCGACGACGCACTGGTTCTGCATCCGGGTGCGATCGCCGATGCGCACGTCGCGGGCGATTCCGCATTGCGATCCCACCACGGCGTCGACACCGAGCTCGACGCCGTCGCGGATGATGCAGAGGTCACCGAGAAGCGAGTGGCGCCCCAGCGTCGCTCCCGCATTGATCAGAGAGTGGGCGCCGATCGAGGCATGGGCCCCGATCAAGGTCGGGCCTCCGCCTGGCGCCGAGCTCCGGGAACGGCGGTTCGGGGCCGTGATCCGGCCGAGGACGGCGCCGGTGTCGATCCGAGCGCCCTGCTCGAGTCTGACCGCGTCGTGGATGACGACGTTGGCGCCGATCTCGACTCCGTCGGCGATCTCGACCTCGCCCCCGACGAGCAGATTCGGCGCCAGATCGGAGGGGCTCAACGAGGCCAAGGCCGGGAGTATCCCAAGCTTGCGAGTATCCGGCCGATGAGCTCGCTCGGGGTGGAGAGGGTCTGCTGTCTGCTGCACAACCTCGAGCACGGCGGCTCCGCCCGCCAGTGGGTGCACCTCTTAGGACGCCACGTCGAGACCGGCGGGACGGCCGCGATCCTCGCGCCCGACGGTCCTCTGGCCGAGCAGGCGCGGAGCGCCGGGATCGAGGTGATCCCGACCGTGTGGAGGGAGGAAGAGGCCTCGCGATGGCGGGGTGTGACCGGCGCCGCGCTCGACAGCGATGCCGCGGTGGTCCACTGGGACCACGAGGTCATGGGCGGCTTCGGGCCCGCGCTCGAAGCTTCGGGGCTCGCCGCGCTTTCGATCCACCAGGCACCGGAAGCGCTCGCCCGCTGGTTCGGGCGGGAGATCCTCGCCGGGGCCCGGGCGCCGATCGACCACGCCCTTCGCGAGCCCGGGGCGGTTGTCCTGGTTCGCGGCGAGGGGCATCGGCGACGTTTCGCGGCGGCGGCGGCGCTGATGGTCCCTCCCGATCGCCTTCGCGTCCTTCCGGCCTCGATTCCGATGCCGCCGGGACGGTTCACCCCCCGGCTCGGGGAGCCGCGCGAGATACTCGCCCTGGCCAGGCTCTCGCCCGACAAGGGGGCGATCCAGCGGTTGGCGATCGATCTGACGAGGGCGCGGCTCGAGGCCGGCCGCCCGGCAGCGCTGAGGATCGCCGGAAATGGCCCCTGCCGGGACGACGTCGTCGCGCTCTGCGAACGAGCTCTACCGCGGGGGAGCTGGGCGATCGAGGACGGCCCCGCCGACGCGATCGCCCGCCTCGCCGCCGCGGACGTGGTCGTCGCCCAGGGCCTGACCACGCTCGAGGCCGCTGCCCTCGGCCGCCGCGTCGTCGTCGCGCGCAGCGCCGGCGGGGGCGCGGCCGGCGCCGTCCTTCGCCCCCGCCGCTACGAGGAGGCGGCGAAGGACCCGTTCGGCGAGCCCGAGCTGACGACCGACGCCGGCCGGCTCTGGGAGGAGGTCCTTGCCGTCGATGAGGGCGAGCTGCGGGAGCTCCGCCGCCTCGTCGAGCTCGACAACGGACTCGACGCCGCCGCTACGGCGCTGCGAGACGCGTTCGCGGAGACCCCGCGGCGGCGGGGAGCTCGGCGGGCGCTCCGCAACCGCCTCGCGCGGGTCCGCTAGCCGTCGGGGAACGGCGCCAGGCCCGCGTGCCAGGGGCCGGGCGGGTAGGTGTGGATCCCGCTCTCGTCCATCTCACCCTGGAGGCGCCTGAACAGCTGCCCGGCGTTCTTCAACGCCTCCTTCAACTCGGCCTCGGAGCGCTCGCGCAGGCGCCACATGAACCACAGCTGGCGGTCGTTGACCCCGAAGTCGATCTCGCCGGTCATCGTCGTCGCCCAGGCCAGGAACCCGGGTCCGAACAGCTCCCGCAGGGCCACCGGGTCGTACTCCTTGGGGACGGTCGCCAGATACCGCTTGTTGAAGTCGAGCGACTCGAACTCGACCTTCCGGGTGAAGCGCTGGGTGACGATCTCGTGGCCCTCGATCGACTCGACGTTGAAGGCCGGGACCACCCTTGCGAGGTCCGGCACGTGCGCCTTGGCGAGGATCGCGCCCGGGAGCACCGCCTTGCTGAAGAGCCCGCCCGCCTCGTGCTCGTCGGCATCGCAGGAGGAGCCCCAGAATTCTTCCGTCAGCTGCCCCGTGAGGCGGTTCGTCCCGCCGACGCAGAGCGCGACCGGGCCGTCCTTGGGGTTGATGCCGCCGATCGGCTCGTAGGTGACTCCGTTGCGCTCCCCGTAGCGGCTGACGATCGCCGCCCATTCCTCCGCTTCGCCGCCGGCGCTCATGGGTCCGGGATCCTATTTCCGACGGCTCGCTTGCCGCCGGGCGGGCAGGAAGTAGGATTGGGCCATGAGACCGAAGCGGGAGGGTTCGTAATGGTCATCGCCATCATCGTGATCGTCGCGATCATCGTCATCGCGGTCCTCTACTACATCGGGAAGCGCAACTCGATAATCGCCGGCCGCAACCGGGTCGACGAGTCGTGGAGCGGCATCGACGTCCAGCTGAAGCGCCGCCATGACCTGGTCCCCAACCTTGTCGAGACGGTCAAAGGCTATGCCTCGCACGAGAGCGAGGTCTTCGAGAAAGCGACCAAAGCTCGGGCCGAGGCTATGTCGGCTCAGGGCGTCGGCGACACCGCCAAAGCCGAGAACCAGCTGACCGGGGCGCTGACCGACCTCCGCGCGGTGGCCGAGAACTACCCGACGCTGCGGGCGACCGAGAATTTCCAGCAGCTCAGCCGCAATCTCTCCGAGCTCGAGGACGAAATCCAGGCGTCGCGCAGGATCTACAACTCCAATGTGCAGTCCTACAACACCTCGATCCAGCAGTTCCCGGGGTCGATCATCGCCAACCAGGGCGGCTTCACACAGCGCGAGTACTTCGAGATCGACGAGGCCGATCGCGAGCCGGTCTCGGTCAGTTTCGACAGCTGATTTCCGTAAGCTGTAGGCATGACGGCGACGACTGAAGCGACCCTCTGGATCTGCGAAAGCTGCGGCTTCATCTACGACCCAGAGTACGGCGATCCGGACGGCGGAATCCCGCCCGGCACCCCGTTCGAAGAGATTCCCAAGGACTGGTTCTGCCCGGTGTGCGGCGCCCGCACCAGCGACTTCCGCCCGTTGGAGCCCGGAGAGGCTTAGAAGCACCGCACGCCCGCCCGGAGCGGACGCGAGAGCCATGAAGCACGATGTCGATTGGGTGGTGGTCGGGTCCGGCTTCGGTGGCGCGGTGGCGGCGCTGAGACTGGCCGAGAAGGGCTACTCGGTGACCGTGCTCGAGTGCGGCAGCCGGTTCCGGGACGAGGACTTCGCCGAGTCCTCGCTGCGGGAACCGCGCCGCTACTTCTGGGCTCCGCGACTGGGGATGCGAGGCGTCCTCCGCCTGACCTTCTTCAAGGACGTGCTGGTCGTCTCCGGCAGCGGCGTCGGGGGCGGCAGCCTCGGCTACGCGAACACGCTCTACCGCCCGCGACCCGCCTTCTTCGAGGACCCGCAGTGGGCGGAGCTAGGTAACTGGGAGACCGAGCTCGCACCCCACTACGACACCGCCGAACGGATGCTGGGGGTCACCGAGTACGAGGGGATGGGCCCCGCCGACAGGCTGCTGAAGGAATACGGCGAAGAGATCGGCGTCGGCGAGACGTTCACGAACACCCGGGTCGGCGTCTTCTTCGACGAGCCCGGCCGCGAGGTTCCCGACCCCTACTTCGAAGGCGAGGGCCCGGCGCGGACCGGATGCATGCGGTGCGGCAGCTGCATGGTGGGCTGCCGGCACGGCGCCAAGAACACCCTGGTGAAGAACTACCTCTGGTTCGCCGAGAAGCTGGGGGTCGAGATCCTGCCCGAACGCCAGGTGACCGAGATCGCGCCGTCGGGAGCCGCGGACGGGTCCGACGGCTATCGCGTCACGAGCGAGCGGTCGGGGGCCTGGGTGCGACGCAGACGCCGGAACCTGACCGCGCGCGGGGTGGTGGTCGCCGCCGGCGCGCTCGGCACCAACCACCTGCTCGCCAACTGTCGGCACTCCGGCGCCCTGCCGCGGCTCTCAGCGCGGATCGGCGACGTCGTCCGCACCAACTCCGAGTCGATCCAATCGGTGACCGCGCGCGACGACGAGCGCGACTTCAGCCGCTCGGTCGCGATCACGTCGAGCATCTACCCCGACCCCGACACCCATATCGAGGTCGTCACCTACGGTGAGGCCGGGGACGCGATGAGCGGCACCTTCACCGCGATGGCCGGGCCCGGGACGCGCCTGACCAGGCCCCTCAGGTGGGCTGCGGCAATGGCCCGCCACCCGCTCCAGGCGATCCGCATGCGGATTCCGTTCCGCTGGTCGCGGCGGACGGTGATCCTCCTCGTAATGCAGACGGTCGACGCGGCGATGCACCTCCGCCCGAGGCGGAAGCTGCTCGGCCGCGGGGTGCGGCTGCAGACCGAGCAGGACCCCGATCGGCCGAACCCCATCTATCTGCCCGCCGCGGCGGCCGCAGCGAGATGGTTCGCGAGGCGGACCGGCGGCATCGCCCAGAGCGCGATCACCGAGTCGATCCAGAACGTCCCCACCACCGCCCACATCCTCGGCGGCGCGGTGATCGGAGTCGACGCCGAGAGCGGGGTCGTCGACTCCGGCAACCGGGTCTTCGGGTACGAGAACCTGCTTGTCACCGACGGCGCCTCGATCCCGGCCAACCCGGGGGTCAACCCCAGCCTGACGATCGCCGCCAAGGCCGAGCACGCGCTCTCGCTGGTGCCGGCGAGGGACGGGGCCGAGCCGCGCGACCTGCCCCCGGCCGCGCGGCCGGCCGGCGCCTATTCCGCGAAGCGCTCCGCCACGTAATCCCAGTTGACGACATTCCAGAAGGCGTCGATGTAGTCGGGCCGTTTGTTCTGGTACTTCAGGTAGTAGGCGTGCTCCCAAACGTCGCAGCCGAGCAGCGGGTTGCTGCCGTCTGAGACCGGTGAGTCCTGGTTCGGCGTCGAGACCACCGCCAGGCCGGAGCCGTCCCTGACCAGCCAGGCCCAACCGGACCCGAAGCGGGCGATGCCGGCGTTTTTGAACTCGTCCTTGAAGGAATCGAAGGACCCGAACGTCTCCTCGATCGCGGCGGCGAGATCGCCACTCGGCTCACCACCGCCGTCCGGGCTCAGCATCTGCCAGAAGAGAGTGTGGTTGAGGTGGCCGCCGGCGTTGTTGCGGACGGGACCCTGCTTGTCTCCGGGCAGGCTGGAGAGGTTGCGCAGGACGTCCTCGACATCGTGATCGGCCCACTCCGTCCCCTCGAGGGCGGCGTTCGCTTTGTCGACGTAGGCCTGGTGGTGTTTGTCGTGGTGCACCCGCATCGTCGTCTCGTCGATGTGGGGCTCGAGCGCGTCGTAGGCGTAGGGCAGATCGGGAACGGAGAAAGCCATCTGGTACTCCTCTTGTTCGGATTTGGGGGTTGCGCCGCAGACTAACCGGCTCGGTTTGCCGGCGGCTGCGTACGGGTACCCGCCGGTGAAGCGGGATTACTACGGTTTGGGTAGCTGCACGGCCTAGGAAGGCTCCAGGGCGGCGATCGGAGCGACGAGCAGAGATGGCTGCACAGCACCACACAGACGATCCCGGCGTGGCGGGCCCAGGGCCGCAGGAGGGCCTTGCCAGCGAACGCGAGCTCTGGCGTCGCTTCGCCAGCAACCGGGACCAGACAGCCCGCGAGGAGCTCGTTCGCCGCAACATGGCGTTCGCGAAAAGGCTGGCCCTTCGCTACCGGGGAGCGAGCGAGTCCCTCGACGATCTCCTTCAGGTCGCCAACATCGGGCTGCTGAACGCGATCGACCGGTTCGACCCTGACCGCGGCATCCCCTTCACCGCATTCGCGGCTCCGACGATCCTCGGCGAGCTCAAACGGCACTTCCGCGACCGGGTCTGGACGGTCAGGGTCCCGCGCGGCCTCCACGACCGGATGGCAGACGTCGACAAAGCGATCACCGAGCTGACGAAGGAGCTCCAGCACTCGCCGTCGGTCGCCCAGATCGCCGACCGGCTCGAACTCGAGATGACCGACGTGCTCGAAGTCCTCGAGGCCAACCACAACCGCCGACCGCTCTCGCTCGACCGGCCCGTGGGCGGGGACGAGACCGAGGAAGCGGCGCCCGCGGAGTGGATCGGCAACGAGGACGAGGGATTCGAGCTGGTGGAGGGTCGGATCGCCCTCGATGCGGCCCTGCCCTACCTCGACGAGCGCGAGCGACTGGTGCTGCGAATGCGGTTCGTCGACGACATGACTCAGTCTCAGATCGCCGAGCGGGTGGGCCACTCGCAGATGCACGTCTCGCGCATCCTGCGACGTGCCCTGAGCCGGATCCGCGAGCAGATCAAGGAGCAGGAGCGGCAGCCGCGAAGCTGATCAGCAGGTAGTCGCCATCGTCGGAGCCCTCGATACTGAGCTCGTCGATGAGCGCTTCGAGTGACCCTCCCACTCCCGGCACCCGCAGGTCCTCGCGGATCTGCTCGGCTGCGCCCGGTTCCATCGGTCCGAGCCGCAGTTGGATTCCGTCCTCAGCGTCCTCCAGCCCCAGCTTGACCCGGCCATCGGTGAAGCGTGCGGGCGCCGCAGCGGCAATCGCGTCCGTCACCAAGACCGCGTCGGACATCCGCTCCACCGCCAGGTCTCGGCGCGCTCCCAGCGCCCCGACGATCCGGGCCAGGAAAGGGGCAAGAAGCTCGGGGCGGTCGGCCAGCACCTCCGTCCGACGAAAGGGGACCGGCTTCATCTCGACCGAGTCCGCGACCGCATCGGTTCCCCCTCCCCGCAGGGGCACCCGCATCGAGACCTCGGTGCCGCGGCCAAGGCCGCCGGAGATCGCAAAGCTGCTCGACAGGGCTGCGATCAGGGACAACCCAAGGCGCAGGCTCGAGCTGTTGACGTCGGCCTGCGGCCGGATCCCCCTGCCCTCGTCGCGGACGACGACGGTGAGGCCTTCGGCGTCGGGAATCGCATCGACGGTGAGAGGCCCGGGCTCACCGCCGTACGCATGGGCGACGACGTTCATGCAGGCCTCGGTCACCACTGTCTTCAGGTCCGCGATGCCCGGCTCATCCATCCCGATCTCCTCGGCGACGCCCGCGAGTGCGTGTCGTACCACGGCCACGTTCTCCGCTTTTGCAGGAAGCAACATCTGTAGCCCCCTGGGCTCTTTGGTAGTCGAGGTTTCGGTCATACCGCAATCCCCGCTGGGGTGCTTCCCCGGGGTGCCGAGCTTATCCGCCCGGTCTCGCAAGACGCGAGTACCCAAGCACCGACGCAGGCAAACTAGGCGTTGTCGGCGCGCTCTATTCGCTGCGCTAGGATCGAGCTGTGAATCCGGTGCCTTTTGAGGTAGAGGCGGAGGAGCTTGCGGGGGGGATTCGAGCCTTCACCGTGCGCGGCGAGCTCGACATGAATACCGCCCCCGAGCTCGAGGACAGCCTCGAGAAGGTCGTGACGGCCGAGGCGGCCCAGGTCGTGATCGACCTGACTGCGTGCGACTTCATCGACTCGACCGGAATCGCACTGATCGTGCGCTCCTGGCAGCGTCTCGACCGCGGAGGAGAGGGCGGCGGCAGGGGCAAGCTCGTGCTCTGTTGCGACAACACCCAGGTGATGAGGCTGCTGCGAATCACCGGGGTGGATTCCTCGATCTCGGTTCACGAGCAGCGGGACGCGGCGGTCGCCGATCTGCGCGGCAGCGCGCCCGCCGGCGCCTAGACGACGGTCAGCTGCGCGAACTGCTCTTCCGCGGCGGACGGATTGGGGAAGACCTCGCCGCGGACGAAGAGGCCATCGCGCACGCTCCAGATCCAGGCCGCCGGCATGTCTCGGATTCCGAGCTCTTTGCTGTGCACGTAGACCCGCCCGCGGACCAGGAGCTGGTCCCCGATCTGATCCACCTGGCTCGGGGTCACGAGCAGCTCTTCCCAGACCTGGGCGGCGTCGGCAAGGTATTCACGAAGTCCCTCGCGGCCGACATAGGGAGCCTCCCGCCCGACCTGGCCCGCCGTTTCGTACGGGAAAAACTCCATCGCCTCGTCGCAGACGGCGACGATGTCCTCGGCGTCGCGGCGGTTGAACGCGGTGTAGAGCCGCTCGACGAGCTCCATGCCGGCATCAGCCATTTGCGACCCCGAGGTTGCGGACGGCGGCAGCCGGCGCTGCGGCGGCATCGGGGGTGGGCGCCAGAACGACCACCGCGATGTCGTCGTCGAGAGCGCCCTGCGTGAATGACTGGAGGGAGGCTTCGACCCGCTGGAGAACCTGGGTCGGGTCGGACGCGGCGCGCAGCTCCGACCGCAGCCGATCCTCGCCGAAACGCTCGCTCGGGCCCTGCGCCTCGAGCACCCCGTCGGTTACGACCACGAGCTGCTGCCCGGGGTCGAGCGTGCAGTGCGAAACCGACCAGCGGGCATCGTTGAAGGCGCCGAGCACCGGGTCGGCCTGACATAGCTCACCGACCTCATCGCCATCGATCAACAGGGGGAGCGGGTGGCCCGCAACCGCGAGCCGGACCGGCCTGGCCGGATCCTCGCTCAGCGCCAGAGCGACGACGCTGCATAGGGAGGAGTCGCCGCGGGCGAAGAGCGCACGGTTCAGCGTCTCCAGCGCGCGGACCGGGTCGCCGGTCAGCGATGCGGCGGTGCGGAGCGTGTAGCGAGCGACCGCAGTCAGGGACGCGGCGCGCGCACCCCGGCCGGTGACGTCGCCGACCACGAGCATCCATCCGTCGGCCATCCGGAAGGCGTCGTAGAAGTCGCCTCCCACCTCGTTCTCGGAGCCGGCGGGACGGTACATCGCCGCTACCGACCAGCCGGGGATATTGGGCAGCGGCGGTGGGAGCAACCCACGCTGCAGAGTGTCGGCGATCTCGGCTCTGGCCCGCTCGGCGCGCTCGAGGTCCGCGAAGAGACCGCAGTTGTCGAGTGCCAGCGCGACTCGGCCGGAGAGCACCCAGGCGAAATGGGCGTCCTCGCCGCGGTACCTGCGCCCGGACCAGCCGACCGCCAGGGTCAGCGTCCCGGTGACCTTGCCGCGGGCATTGAGGGCGACGGTTATCGCCGAATTGCATTCGAGGCTCCGCAGGAACTCCAGATCCTCGGGATCGTTGGCGAGCCCCTGAAGGTCGCGGTCGGTCATCCGCTCGTAGAAGCGAGGCGTCAGCGACCTCGCCTGACCGCCCTCGATCATCCGCTGCGGAATCGACGGGCTGCGCGCCGCGAGCCCTGCCTCCGCCCCCGGGTCGCCGCCGGGGGAGACCCGCAGCCCGGCGCGCCTGACCTCCCCGTCCTCGTCGATCAGGTCGATCATGCAGAAGTCCGCGAACGCGGGCACGAGGATGTCGCAGATCGCCTCGATCGTCTCCTCGAGAGCGCCACCGGCATCGGAGACGGCCGCCGTTTCGCTCAGGATCCGGTAGCGGCGCCGGGCCTCGCGCTCACGGCTGAAGAGAACCCACAGCGTCGCCGCCAGCGCGACCAGCGCCAGCACCACCGCAATGGTCTTGACGGTTTCCCCCAACTTCGCAACCTCATCTTGCTCGAATTGCGCTACTTAAAACACAGTATGACCGATGCCGATCAGATGTCCAGCGGGCGCGAGAACGGCTATGCGATCCCCTCGATCTCGTACTCGCGCAGGAAACCCTCGAACAGGCGGCGATGTCCCTGCTCGTCATGGAGGATCTCGATCACCATGTCCTGGGTCACGGGATCGACTCCGTCGCTCTCCTCGATGATCCGGGTGTAGTGCTCGATCGCCCCGGTCTCGGCCTTGATGACGCCGCGGATCACATGGACGATGTCCGTCTGCTCATCCGGCGGCTGCAGGTAGGACTGTTCGGCCGTGAACTCCTCGGAACCCGGAACGACGCCGTAGAGCTCCTTGATCCGCTCGGCGAAGCGGCGGGCGTGGCCGAGCTCCTCTTCGACGTCTTCCCGCAGGGACTCCTTGACCTCCTGTGCTCGCACCCCGTCCAGATTCACCGAGGCCGAGATGTAGCCGATGACCGTCTCGATCTCCATCCAGTAGGCCTTGCGAAGCAGCTCGACGAGGTGCTCGCGCGCCTCGAGGTTGGCGCTGTCAAAAATGCCCTTGCTGGGCGCCGAAGCCTCCATGCTCCCTCCTTTTCGTAGCCACCGGTCAGGGTACGCGCTACCCGCCTGGGGCAGCGGGCAGTCGCTGTTCCCAGCCGAACGGACCGGGTTCGAAATCCGCCCGTGGGACCGTTTCGGCGTCACCGCCGGTCCAGGCGTTGAAGCGGTACCAGGAGGGCTTGGCTTCGCGGTTGTCGGTGAGCAGGCCGGCGGAATCGCAGAACTGGCAGGTCGGCGGCTTCGCGTCGGCCCAGGAGAACCACCAGACACCCGCGATCCGCCAGCTGCGGCGGTGGTTGGAGAGCATCGAGAAGGCGAGGCTCAGCTGATCGGCCTGACCGTAAAGACCGCGCTCCCAGCGCGACTCGTAGCTGTCAGAGCCCCAGCCGAGCTCGGTCAGGTAGATCGGGGTCGACCCGTCGTGGTGCATTTCCATCACCCGCCGCAGATTCTCGATCTCGCCGCGCATCGCCTCGGCGCCGGCGACGTAGGGGTGCAGCCCGACGCCGTCGAACCAGGGCTTCACGTTTCGGGCCCGGTAGACGCGGGAGAGGAAAGCCCCCGGCTGCATGTTCGGAGGAACCTGCAGGGGCCGGCCGAAGAGGCCGCCGAGGATCACCTTCGAACCTGGCTCGACTCGATGGAGGACCTGGCCGGCTGCGCGCAGGATCTTCGCGAAGCCCTCCGGGTCGGCGCTACCGAAGGTGACGATGTTCGGCTCGTTCCAGATCTCCCAGCTGCGGATCGGCTCCGGGGTCAGTTCGGGGTTTTCTTCCCAGAATTCCCCGTAGGGCCCGTATCGGAGCGCAGCCCGTCGCAGGAACGACCTCCAGGCCTGGAGCTCGCGGGGCGTGACGGGTTCCACCCCGGGTTCTTCGGAGAGCCACTGCGGCGTTCCCCAGACGAACGGGAATACCTGCAGGCCGTTTTCGGCCGCCAGTTCGACGCCATGGTCGAAGGACGACCAGTCGGGGGCCTCGACGCTCGGATTGACGGACTCGATCTGTGACCAGGCAAGCGGCAGCCGAACGCTGGCGACATCTGCCTCGGCCATCAGCTCGTAGTCGGACTCAGAGGGAGCGGACTGCGGGGAGATGCCGACGAAGCCCGCCGGAGCGCGGCCGGCGGCGTGCGCGGACGCCGCCGGCAGCGCCAGCGCCAGCGCGATCGCAATCAATGGCCTGGCTATCCGGATCATGTCTTCGAGCTAACCCCCTGCAGATTCAAAGTAGCGACCCGCACGCCCGCGGCGTCCCGGCAGCCGCCCCTCTGAGATAATCCGCCCCCTCTCGGGGCGTGGCGCAGCCTGGTAGCGCGCACCGTTCGGGTCGGTGAGGTCCCCGGTTCAAATCCGGGCGCCCCGATAAGAAGATGGCACGCGCAGGAGCCCAGCGCGCGACGCTGACGCGTCACCATCACGAGCTCGGCTCGTCGAGCCGGGCGACGCGGAAGCCCGATCCGCGGCTCCTCGGCCTTCTGCACCGCGATCACATCGGGGTCAGCCACGAGGCCCAGGCGTTCGAGAGCTGGCTCGAGCCACCACAGCCGGTCGCGACCCTGATGATCAGCCTCGAGGACCCGCTGAGGACCGAGCGGGGGCCCCTGCCCCAGGCCTGGATCGCCGGGCTTGACGATAGGCCCGAGGTCGTCGCAACCGGCGGCCGGCATACCGAGGTCGATTTGAAGCTCACCCCGGTCGGCGCCCACATGCTCTGCGGGATGCCGATGCAGGAGCTGAGCCGGCGGATCGTCCCGCTCGAGGAGGTCTTCGGCCCGCGCGCGGCGACCCTCGCCGAGCGGCTGCGCGAGCGACGGGACTGGGACGCGCGGTTCGACCTCGTCGAGCGCCTCCTGCTCGAGCGCATCGACACGGCTGCCCGACCGGACCCGTTCGTCGTCGAGGCCGTCGCCCGGCTGGAGTCGAGCGAGGGCCGGCTCCGCATCGGGCGGCTTGCATCTGATCTCAACGTCAGCCGCCGCCACCTGACCACCCGCTTCCGCGCCCAGATCGGCCTGCCGCCGAAGACATTCGCGCGGCTGCTTCGATTCGAATCCGTCCGCAGGCAGATGGGCGACCGCCCGCAGAGCTGGGCCGATCTCGCCGCGCGCTGCGGCTACGCGGACCAGTCTCACCTCAATCGCGAGTTTCGCGAGCTCGGAGGAACGACGCCGGCCGGCTTCCTCGCGCGCGTGCTGCCCGGGGGCGGAGCGGTCGGCGACGGAATCACATTCATCCAAGACAGCGGCGCGCGGCCCGCCTAGCCTGACCCGTCCACGACACGAAGGAGGAGCCAATGGCCGATCAGGTCAGCACCCAGACGTTATTCCCAGTCATCCGCTATCGCGACCCCGACGCGGCGATCGAGTGGTTGGGGCGAGCCTTCGGCCTCACCGAGCGCGTCGTCTACCGCGACGACTCGGGCAATGTGATGCATGCCGAGCTCGAGCTCGGCGACGGGATGATCATGCTCGGACGGTCCGACCCATCGGGCTGGATGGGTGGCACCGCTCCGCAGCCGCTCGCCTCCTCGGTCAGCCTCTACGCCGTGATCGAGGACCCCGATGCCCATCACGATCGTGCGGTCGCTTCGGGCGCGAAGGTCGTCCGCGGGCTGACCGACCAGAGCTACGGCTCCCGCGAGTACAGCGCCCGCGACCTCGAGGGAAACCTCTGGTCGTTCGGCACCTACAGCCCGCCCGTCTCAGAAGATTGAGCGGGGCCCGGCGCGCGCCAGCGCCGCGATGAAGGGCTCGCGCACCGCGGGGTCGCAGTGCTCGTCCTCGAGTTGCAGCTTCTCGGCCTCGGGCGCCGGTCCGGCGGGTATGTCCTCACCCGGGCCGCAGGCGAGCGGCAGCGAGCTCTTCCCGTCCCATCGCGGGCCCGCGAAGGTCGCGTCGATCGCGATCCGCGTTCCGTCGAGCTCGATCGTGAGATAGCGGTGCACGTCGACCAGCCCGCCGTCGGGGACGGTCGCAGCCGCCTGCTCGCCGAACAGTCCGGCGGCTCGATCGCGATCGAGCCGATTGACCCGGTGGACGATCCTGGGCCTGGTCGCCGGGAAGCGGCGGCCGAGCTCCTCGGCGAGGAAGAGGTGCTTGAGGGAGCAGGTGCCGCGCCCCTCCCTCCACATCGCCTCGACGCTGCGTTCCGTGGGGCGCCCGTACGCGAGCTCTCGCACGGCTTCGACCAACTCGATCAGCGTGGCGTCTGCGGGCACGATCGGTTCGATCGAGAAAGACTAGGGAAGCACATGAGCGAGCCGATCCGACTGGTGCCCTACGACCCCGCCTGGCCCGCCCGCTTCGAGAGCGAGCGGCTGCTCCTCGATGGCGCGATCGGGAGCTGGGCGGTCGGCGGCATCCACCACGTCGGCAGCACCGCCGTTCCCGGGCTCGCGGCGAAGCCGGTCATCGACATCCTCGTCGGCGTCGCCGACCTCGGCTCCTCGCGTGCCTGCTTCGAGCCGCTGGCCGAGCTCGATTACCTCTACGCGCCCTATCTGAAGCAGGAGATGCACTGGTTCTGCAAGCCCGACCCGGACCGGCGGACGCACCACCTCCATCTCGTCCCCGAGGGAAGCCGGCGCTACCGCGACGAGCTCGCCTTTCGCGACCTTCTCCGCGCCGATGCGGCGATCGCCTGGGACTACATGGAGCTCAAGGCCCGGCTCGCGGAGGAGTACGGGGATGACCGCGACGGGTACACCGAGGCCAAGACCGCGTTCGTAGAGCGCGCGCTCAGCTGACGGCTTCGATCGCGCGTTCGACGCTGCCGAGGCGAGGGCCGTCCTGAAGGGTCCGGGTCCCGTTCGGCCCGGTCACGATCGCCGCCAACCCGGTCCTGATTCCGAGGCCGGTGCCGAGCTGCTCGTAGCCCTTGAGCGTGGCCGTGATCGCACCGTCGGACCCGCTCTCGTCTTCGAGGTATTCGCGCCATTCTTCGACATCCAGCTCGCCGATCGACCCCGCGAGGGATTCGAGGAAGTCTTCGTCGATCCCGAACTTTTCGGCTTCGTCCTGGTTGCGGAAGAACAGGTACGTGTACTGCCAGCCGTAGCCCTGCTGGGCGGCGGCCTCGGCGCCGTAGAACCCGAGCTCGAGTTCGTTTTCGGCAACCGAGTAGTGGCGCATGAGGAGCTTCACGTCTCCCGGCCGGGCGAAGTTTTCGGTCAGGCTGGGGACGACCCCGAGGAACGATTCACGGCAGGAGGAGCACTGCATGTCGGTGAAGATCTGGATCGAGACCGGAGCGTCGGAGGAGCCGAGCCGGTCGTCTTCCTGGGGGACGCCGCCGAAGATCTCCTGCGCTTCCTCGATTCCCGCGACATGGACCACTTCCCGGCCGGCTTCGCGGGTCGCGGCCTGGACGAGGGCGTAGCCGAGCCCGACCACCGTCAGCACCAGCACGGCGATCACGAACAGGCGCCCCCGGCGCGGGATCGGGGTGGCGGCTGCTTCGGACATCGCCGCATTATCCCGTTCACCGACCCGCGGCCGCCGCGCCGATAGCCGGGCACAATCTCCGCAATTTGCGGCCGATCGGTTGACACGTCCGGCCTCCGAGGTAAAGATCTGGCTACGCGATTTTCACAGACCTGGGAGGTCCGCCGTGGCAAATCACCTCACTCCGTCCGAGCTCGCCGACGAGCTACACATGAAACGGCAGGAGGTGATCGGCAAATGCGTGGAGATGGGGGTTCCGATATTCCACGGCAGGATCGATAGATCGCTTTTCGAGACCTCCCTGAGGCACGCACTGGCGATAACACCGAGCAGGGAACGCCGCGCCTCGGCCGCCTAGCGGCCAGATTCCGCGCTTGAATTAGACTCCCCGTGATGGAGGAGCGGGGAACCCAATCCGCCACCCTTGCGGACCTGTTGCCGCGTGCGGCGGCGATGTACTCGGAGATGCCCGCGATCCGCTTCAAGCAGGGCGAGGAGTGGACGTCGCGCTCGTTTCGCGAGGTCGAGGAGACCGTCCGGCCGCTGGCGCTGGGGCTCGCCTCCCTCGGGGTCGAGAAGGGAGACAAGGTCTCGATCCTCGGCAACACGCGGCCCGAGTGGACCTACGCCGATTTCGCCGCCCTCTCGATCGGCGCCATCGTCGTCCCGATCTACCAGACGAACTCGCCCGAGGAGTGCCAGTACGTCCTCGAGAACTCCGACGCCAAGGTCGTGATCGTCGAGGACGACGAACAGCTCGAGAAGATTCGCAGCGTTCGCGAGCGGCTGCCGATGCTCGAGCACGTGATCCGGATGACGGGATCGAGCGACGACGCGATCTCGCTCGAGGACCTCGCCGCCCGTGGCGGCGGCGGGGCCGGCGACTGGGAGCAGAGCTGGAGCTCGGTGACGAAGGATGACGTCTGCACGTTCATCTACACGTCGGGCACGACCGGGCCGCCGAAGGGATGTGTGATCACCCACGGCAACTACCGGGCGATGCTCGACATGATCAACAAGACGAGCGTCGTCGAACAGGAAGACGTCAGCTACCTGTACCTCCCTCTCGCCCACTCCTTTGCGCTTCTGGTCCAGCTCGGAAGCTTCGACCTCGGCGCCACTCTCGCCTACTGGGAGCGCGACCCACTGAAGATCCTCCCCAACCTCGCCGAACTGAAACCGACCTACTTCCCGTCGGTTCCGCGCATCTTCGAGAAGATCTACACCGCGGCGACCAGCGGGATGGAAAAAGAGGGGGGCCTGAAAAAGGCGATCTTCGACTGGGCGATCAGGGTCGGCGGCAGGATGCGGGAGATGGAACGGGCAGGCCGCGAGCCGGGCTTCGTGCTTCGCAAGCAGTACGAATTCGCCGACCGGCGGGTGCTCTCGAAAATTCGCGGCCTGTTCGGCGGCAGGCTGCGGCTGGCGGTCTCCGGCGCGGCGCCGATCAACCCCGACATCCTCCGCTTCTTCGACTCCGCCGGCGTCCTCGTCCTCGAGGGCTGGGGAATGACCGAGACGTCGACCGCGGCCACGATCTCCTCCCCCGACGACTTCAAGATCGGCACGATCGGCAAACCGTTCCCGGGCTGCGACATCAGGATCGCGGAGGACGGCGAGATCCTCGTCAAGGGCCCGAACGTATTCCAGGGCTATTACAAGAACGAGGAGGCGACCCAGGAGACGATCGTCGACGGCTGGCTCCACACCGGCGACCTCGGCTCGATCGACGAGGACGGGTTCATCAGGATCACCGGCCGTAAAAAGGACATCATCATCACCGCCGGCGGCAAGAACATCACGCCGGCGAACCTCGAGAACGAGATCAAGCAGCATCCGCTCGTGTCC
>DASXBC010000047.1:0-1724 GCA_036406355.1 Solirubrobacterales bacterium
ACGCTCGTGAGCTCGAGCGGGCCGACCTTCCGTTTGCCCCGAGCCTGAGCACGGTCGACGTCTCGTTCATCTCGCTGACGAAGATCCTGCCCGCGGTCGCCGGCACTCTCACGCCCGGTGGGGAGATCCTGGCGATGGTCAAGCCCCAATTCGAGCTCGGCCGCGAGCGGGTCGGCAGAGGCGTGGTCCGCGACCCGGCCGACCGGCGCGAGGCGATCCTCTCGGTCGCTCACGCCGCCCGGGACCTGGGGCTTCCGGTACGCGGCTTCGCCCCCTCGGGGCTGGCGGGGCCGAAGGGAAACCTCGAGACGTTCGTCTGGTGCGGCGGCGGAGACGAGGTCGGCGACCTCGAATCGGCGCTGCGGGAGGTGGAACCATGAAGGTCGCGGCGCTGATCACCCATTCGCACCCGCCGGCGACGACCGACGCGGTCGGCCTCGCCGCCGCGGCTGCCGCCGGGGCCGGCTGCCGCCTCCTCGCAACCCCCGACGAGGTCTCCAAGCATGGAGCCGCGGCGCATGGGATCGAGTCGGTGGACTCGCTTCCCCGCGACGTCGACCTCTGCCTCGTCCTCGGCGGCGACGGCTCGATCCTCTACGCGCTGCGGCACTTCGCCCGCACCGGCGTCCCGGTATTCGGCGTCAACTTCGGCACCGTCGGCTTCCTCGCCGCGGTCGAGCGCGAGGACGCCCGGACGGGCATCGAGCGGGCCCTCGCCGGGGAGCTGGAGATGATCGACCTGCCGGGGCTGGAGCTCGAGCTTCAGGGCGAGGCCCTGGTCGGCTTCAACGACATCAGCTTCATCCGCCGGCCCCGAGACCGGGTCGCGGAGCTGACCTACAGGATCGCCGGCGAGGTCGTCGGCGACGTCCGCTGCGACGGCCTGGTCGCTGCAACCCCGGCCGGCTCGACCGGGTACAACCTCGCCAACCAGGGGCCGATCCTCGCCTGGGGGGTCGAGGGGTATGTCGTCAGCTACATATCGCCGCACTCGCTGACGGCGAGGGCGCTCGTCGTCGCCCCCGAAGACGTCCTCCACGTCGGCAACGCGGAGGGCCGGGAGCCGGTCGACGTCTCGGTCGACGGTGGCCAGGCGGGCACGCTCGGGCCGGGCGACGAGCTCGAGGTCCGGTTCGCGAAGGACGTCGGCAGGCTGGCGCAGCTGCCCGGCTCGAGCTTCTATCAGCGGATCCGCGAGAAGTTCGGCCACCTCGCGGTCTGAGCCGACGAGCTCTGTTCTCTAGGGTTGCGGGGCATGGAGCGAAAGTGGTGGACCCTGGTCCTGATCTCGATCGCGACGTTCATGCTGCTGCTGGACATCACGGTCGTGAACGTCGCTCTCCCCGACATCAGGACCGACCTCGGAGCGAGCCTCTCGAGCCTGCAATGGGTCGTCGACGCCTACTCGCTGATGCTGGCCTCGATCCTGCTCACGGCGGGATCACTCGGCGACAGGTTGGGCCGGCGGCGCGTCTTCACGATCGGGTTCGGCATCTTCACCTTCGCCTCGTTCCTCTGCGGTATCTCCGGTGACCCGACCCTGCTGAACCTCGCACGCGGGCTCCAGGGAGTCGGCGGCGCCGGAATGTTCGCCACCTCGCTGGCGCTGATCGGCCAGGAGTTTCACGGCAAAGACCGGGCGACGGCGTTCGGCGTCTGGGGGGCGACGATCGGCGGCGCCGTCGCGATCGGGCCTCTCGTCGGTGGCGTGATCACCGAGCACC
>DASXBC010000048.1:0-3831 GCA_036406355.1 Solirubrobacterales bacterium
CGGATCCGCGCCGGCCCGATCTCCCAGTCGATCTCGGGGCAGTGGCGGAAGGAGACGTCGCAGGGGAGCTCCTTGACCTCGACCGGCGAGAGTGGCGCGGAGATGTAGCGCGCGATCCGCTCGCGCAGCGAGGCGTCGGGCGACGCCGGGCCCCAGATCACGATCTCGGTCTGGGGCTGGAACGCCGGTGCGAAGAAGACCAGGCCCTGGATGTGGTCGAGGTGGAGGTGGGTGAGGAGGATGTGGAGGCGGGCGGGCTCCGACGCGAGAGCAAGTCCGAGATTGCGGATCCCGGTGCCGGCGTCCAGGGCCAGCAGCGAGCCATCCGAGAGGGTGACGCCGACACAGGAGGTGTTGCCGCCGTAGCGGATCGTGTCTGCCCCGGGAGAGGGGATCGAGCCGCGCGTGCCCCAGAGCTTGAGCTTCATCTCAGCGCCCGGCCCCGTTCGAGGAGGTCGGCCAGAAGAGGGCGATCGCTCCGTGCGTCCCGTGGGGCGTGAGGATCGGGAACGCCGAGGCTTCGATCGTCTGCAGATGCCCGTCGGTCGAGCGGACCTCGAAGGTCGCGTGGGCGGGCCGGTCGTTGCGGACCGCGACGACGAGCGGCAGCTGGTCGTAGGGGATCGGGTTGCCGTCGGCGTCGAACGGGCCGAACATCGAGCCCCACTCGTCGGGGCCGACCACTCCGAGCTCCTCGAACCGTTTGCCGAGCAGCGTCCCGGCCGCCTCGTTGTAGAAGACGAGCAGCCCGCCCTCGTCGACCAGGAACGCCGGCGTCGAGAGGGCCGACATCAGGTTGCGGGCGAGGATCAGCTCGAGAGGCTTCTGGGGGGCGTCTTGCTCTTTCGGTGGATTCGACACGAGGTCTTTTCGATCGGCAGTCGCCGCGGTCCGACGGATCCGCGCCTACCCCTAACCCTGAAGATTCAACCGCAGGTCGGGAACGGTACGTGAAATCCGTCACTCAGTACGGATCGGATCATCCCAGCCGTGTCCGATCTGGGCGATTGGCGACGAGGCCGACCTAGACGGCGCCGTTCACCGATTCGACGAAGGTCCGGTCCCCGACCCTGATGCCGATCGCCTTGGTGCGCGATAGGTCGAGCCCGGAGCTGAGCGTGGCCTGCGAGTCATCGCCCCACCGGTAGCGGAACGAGCCGGCCGAGAGGCGCGTCCCGTCCTTTGCCTCGAGGAACACCCGGCAGAGATCCCCCGAGCGCACGCCGTACACGTAGACGTGGACCTCGGTTCCGAACGGGCGCGGTTCGAGCTTGGCGCCGATTTTCATCTTCGGAGGCAGCGAGGCGAAGGTGACGTGCTGGGTGGGAGCCTCCTCGCCGCCCCCCGGGAGGATGAAGATCGCCAGGATCGCCGCGGCGGCGACGGCGGCGGTCGCGCCGCTCAGCGCGAACCCGAACCGGAATCGACGCCGCTTCGACCGGCGCTGCTCGCCGGCGATCGACCTCATCACCCGGTCGCCGAGGCCGCGCGGGAGTGAGGGCGGGGTCCCGAGCTGCTCGGGATCGGCCAGTGGCAGCAGTCGGGCTACCGAGGCGAGCGACTCGAGCTCGGCGCGGCAGTCGGGGCAGCCCTCGAGATGGGCCTCGAGCGCGACGCGCTCGTTGTCGGAGAGGTGGCCGAGCGCGTAGGCGCCCAGGGACTCCCGCCATTCTCTGCTGTGGTCAGCCGTCATATCCGGTCTCCTCGAGGGCAACCCGGAGCGCCCTCAGGCCGTAGTAGACGCGGCTCTTCACCGTGCCCTCCGGTACTCCCAGTTCCTCGGCGATCTCAGCGTATGGGCGGCCACGGTAGAAGGTCTCGACGATGACGCGGCGGTGGTCCTCGCCGATCCGGCGCAGCGCCTCCTCGACCTGCCATGAGAGCAGCACCTCGCTCAGCGGCTCGACCGAGGGCTCGATCCCGCCCTCGGCGACGCCGGGCCGGGCGGCGCGGGCGCGGCCGAGATCGATGACGACGTTGCGGAGGATCGCGAACAGCCAGGTTCGCAGCGAGCCGATCTGAGGGTCGAACCGCTCGCCCGCGCGCCAGGCGCGCAGGAAGGTCTCCTGAACCGCCTCTTCGGCGAGGCCGGCGTCGCCGAGCGAGCGGACCGCGAAGCCGTAGAGCTCGGGCCCATGCGCCGAATAGGCCTCGCGAACGTCCTGTTCGCGCGTCAGAGCGCCGGAAGCCATCTGGGGAAGTGTCGGGGGGAATCGACTGCCATGGCAGTCCGAGATACGGGCAGCCCCGTGCCGGGGTTCAGCCCGGCGCTCTGGACTTGGCGACGCCCCCGACGGCGCCGCCCCGCCCGCCTAGAGTTTGCCGATCTTGAAGATTTTGGTGCCGCAGTCGGGGCACACACCCTGGATCGCCGGGCGACCGTTTTTCATGGTCACCTGTTTCGGATCCCTGATCTCGACCTTCTTACGCTCTTTGACGCAGTAGCCCTCGGGCATCTGGGGGCCTCCTTTCATTGCCGATCTCGGCAAGCTCGCGCTGTGTGCGAGGTGGATTGCGGGCGACTGTAGCCGAGTCGGGGGACGAGAACCCCCTACATCGTGCGAATCAGCACAAAACCAGCTACGGTTTCGCGCTTTGCGGGGATTTTTGTTCTTCCCCGGACGAGCCCTTGCCGCCAGAGGATTCGAGTTTTTCGACCTGCGCCTTGAGCGTCGAGACTTCCGATTTGAGCGCCTCGGTTTCGGCGCTGCCGCTGACGGTGTCGATCTTCTGTTCGAGCTTTTCCTGCAGCGCCTGGACGTCGCCTTCGCTGACCGACTTTTCGCGGGTGTCGATCGCGAGGTAGATGCCGGCCCCCGCGACAGCGATCGCGATCACCGCCAGCGCCAGCATCACTTTGGTTCTGATGCCGAGCTTTCGCTCGACCTCTCCTATCCAGGCGCGCAGCCCATCGAGCCCCATTCGCGGAAACTTAGTCGAGAAGCAGGTTGGGAGTTTCGTCAACTACGCTGCGCACGAACCACTTCATACCCCCGTAGCCAAGGAGAACACCGAATGCCGGATGCTGTGATCGTCGATACCGTCCGCACGCCGATTGGCCGTGCCTTCAAGGGCTCGCTCGCCGGCCTGCGCCCCGACGAGACGGGCGCCTACGTCGTCGACCAGTTGCTCGAGCGCAATCCGGAGGTCGACCCGGCCTCGGTCGAGGACCTGTTCTGTGGCTGCGGGATGCCGCAGGGGCTGCAGGCCTTCAACATCGGGCGGATCGTCTCGCTGCTCTCCGAGAAGCTGCCGGAGACGGTCAACGGCGTCACCGTCTCCCGCTACTGCTCCTCGAGCCTCGACGCGATCCGCCACGCCGGAAACGCGATCAAGGCCGGCGAGGGGGATGTCTACATCGCCGCCGGGATCGAGTGGGTCAGCCGCTACAACGAGCGCACCGAGCCGGCCGGCGCCGACGACCAGAATCCGAATCTGCAGGGCAACAACGGCCAGCCGAACGCCTACATCGAGATGGGCAAGACGGCGGTCAACGTCGCCGAGAAATACGAGGTCAGCCGCGCCGACATGGACAAGTACGCGCAGCGCTCCCAGGAACTGGCGGTGCAGTCCCAGGAGGACGGATTCTTCGATCGCGAGATCGTCCCCGTGACCCTTCCCGACGGCACCGAGGTCGCAAGGGACGACGGGCCGCGCGCCTCCTCGACCCTCGAGAAGCTCTCCGAACTTCCCGAGGCATTCGGCGGCGGCGGCGTGACCGCGGGCAACTCCTGCCCCCTCAACGACGGCGCCGCCGCGGTGCTGCTGATGAGCGACACGAAGGCGAAGGAGCTCGGCCTGACGCCGCGGGCGCGGATCGTCACCGCCGCG
>DASXBC010000049.1:0-13714 GCA_036406355.1 Solirubrobacterales bacterium
TAGCCGGAGCCGGTGCCGACCTCGAGGACCGATTGCGGGCGCAGCTCGAGCGCCAGCTCGACCAGGATCTCGGTCTCCGGGCGTGGAATCAGCACCCGTCCGTCGACCGCGAGCTCGATCGAGCGAAATCCCCGGCGGCCGAGGATGTAGGCGACCGGCTCGCGGCGCAGCCGGCGGCGAACCATCTCGCCGAAACTCCGCGCCGCCGACGGCGGGACCCCGCGCCCGGGCTCAGCCGCGAGCATCGCCCGATCCCACCCGGTTGCCTCGCAGAGCATCAGCTCCGCGTCGAGCCGCGGCGTTTCCACGCCGGCCGCTGCCAGGGCGTCGACCGCCGCCTCGAGGGCCTCGCCGACCGCGCCCGTCGATTCGGTCCCCCTCACCGGATCAGGCGGTCGAGGTCGCGGCCTCGAGGCGCTGCCGCTTCTCCTCGGCGGCGAGCGCCTCGGTGAACTCCGACATGTCGCCGGCGAGGATCCGGTCGAGATTGTGGGAGGTGACCTTGACCCGATGGTCGGTCACCCGGCCCTGCGGGAAGTTGTAGGTGCGGATCTTCTCCGAGCGCTCGCCGGTGCCGACCTGGGCCCGGCGCTCGGAGGCGATCTGCGCCTGCTGTTCGGCCAGCTCCCGCTCGTAGAGGCGAGCCCTCAGAACCCTCATCGCCCGCTCCTTGTTCTGGAGCTGGGACTTCTCGTCCTGCATCGAGACCACGATCCCGGTCGGCCTGTGCGTGATCCGGACCGCCGAGTCGGTCGTGTTGACCGACTGGCCGCCGGGCCCCGAGGAGCGGTAGACGTCGATCTGCAGGTCCGCCGGGTCGACGTTGACCTCGACCTCCTCGACCTCCGGCAGCACCGCCACGGTCGCGGTCGAGGTGTGGATCCGGCCCTGTGACTCGGTCTCGGGAACCCGCTGCACGCGGTGGGTCCCGCCCTCGTACTTGAAGATCGAGTAGGCGCCCTCGCCCTTGACCGAGAACGTCACCTCCTTGAAGCCGCCGACCTCCGCCGCCGACTGCGACAGGACCTCGGTCGAGAAACCCCGCTCCTCCGCGTAGCGGACCAGCATCTTGTAGAGGTCCCCGGCGAACAGCGCGGCCTCGTCCCCTCCCGTTCCGGCGCGTATCTCGACGATGACGTTCTTGGCGTCGTTGGGATCGCGCTCGACCATCGCCAGCCTGATCTCCTCCTCGAGGGTCTCGAGCCGCGCCGGGGCCTCCTCGAGGACCTTCCGCAGCTCCGGGTCATCTCCCTCCGCGAGCAGCTCGCGGGCACCCTCGAGATCGTCCTTCAGGGTCCGGTACTCGGCCGTGAGCGCCTGCGCGGGCTGCAGCTCGCGGTACTCGCGGCCGACCGCGGCGTAGCGCTCGCGGTCCCCGATCACGTCCGGATCGGACATCTCCTTCTCGAGCTCGCGAAACCGGGCCTCGATCTGTTCAACGAGCGAATCGATCATCGTCGTCACACCTTAGGCGTAGTCGGGCGGGTGGCAGATGGGGAGGGGTCGAGAACGTACACCTCGCCCGCAGACCCCTTCCAATCTGACAGGACCCGCCCGCCTGCGCGTCAGGCGACGATCTCGATCGGCGACTCGCCCTTGATCCGCTCGTCGTCCTCTTCCTCGAGCACCTTCCCGAGGGCGGCGATCGCGACCGCGAGCTCCTCTTCGTCGGGCTCGCGGGTGGTCAGGTTCTGCAGCTTCAGGCCCGGCCACATCAGGCCGCGGACCCAGGCTTTGCGACGGTTCTTCCCCGCCCACTTGATCACCTCGTAGGAGAGCCCGGCGATCAGCGGGATCCCGAGGATCCGCGAAGCTAGGAGCCAGTACCAGGCGGGCAGCCCGATCGGGGCGAAGACGAAGATCGCCAGCACCATGACGATCAGCAGGAAGCTGGTCCCGCAGCGGGGATGGAGCCGCGAGTAGAGCTTCGCCCGCGAGGGGACGAGCTCGTCTTCGGCCTCGTAGCAGGAGATCGTCTTGTGCTCGGCGCCGTGGTACTCGAAGACGCGCCGCAGATCGGGCAGGCGGCTGATCGCGACGATGTAGGCGATGAATATCCCGGTCCGCAGGGTTCCCTCGATCAGCCAGAACAGGAAGGCGGAGCCGAGCTGGTCCTTGATCAGGCTGGTCAGGCCCACCGGGACGACGAAGAAGAGGCCGACGGCGAGGGCCAGCGAGAGGGCGATCGTCAGCCCCCACACCCAGCCGCCGATCTCTTCCGGCTCGCCCTCCTCGTCGTCCTCGAGCTGGGCGTTGGCGGAGATCGCCAGCGCCCGGAACCCGATCTTCAGCGACTCGCCGAGGGCGATCACGCCGCGGATCACCGGCAGCCGCCAGATCCGGTGGCGTTCGGCCCAGGGGACCAGCCGCTCCGAGCTGAGCTCGATCTGGCCCTCCGGGTTGCGGACCGCGACCGCCCAGGTCGTGATGCCGCGCATCATCACGCCCTCGAGCACGGCCTGACCGCCGACCGGCGCGTCCCGCTTGGCGACAAGGGCGCCGTCGGGCATGCGCAGCGGGTCGCCGCCGTTGGACGCGACCGCCGCTGTCAGCGGAGAGCCCCCGTCCGGGCTCACGCCCTACCGCCTGGCCTTGGCGTGCTTCGCGGCCCGGCGCTGGAAGCGCTCAACCCGGCCGCCGGTGTCTACCAGCTTCTGCTTGCCGGTGTAGAAGGGGTGGCACTCCGAGCAGAGCTCGACATGCAGGTCCGACTTGGTCGAGCGGGTGTAGAACTGGTTGCCGCACGAGCAGTGAACGTTGGCAAGGGTGTACTCGGGATGGATATCTGTCTTCATCGCACCCAAGTCTAGATGACGGACGGGAGCGGCTCGATTCAACGCTCGCGGGATCGGGCCGGGGTGCCGATACGGAGCGGATGACGAATCCCGAGCTCAAGACGGGCCGGCTTCCGGACCGCGTCCTGCGCGGCAGCCTGGCCGCGCTGCTGCTCGGAGGGACGCTGATCGTCGCCGTCTATCGCTGGTTCGGCATCGGCGGCGACCTGCGGTTCGCGATCGGCGGGGTCCTCTACGACGCTGTCGTCCTCGGCGCCGGCCTCGCCTGCCTCGTCCGCGCATCGAGCTACGGGCGCGAACGCGCAGCATGGACGCTGATCGGGCTCGCAATCCTCTCCTGGGGCGCGGCCGAGGTCTACTGGACCGTTGCGATCGAAGGCAACCCGTCGGCCCCGTACCCCTCCCCCGCCGACCTCGGCTACCTCGCGTTCTACCCGCTCGCCTACGCCGGCCTGGTGGTGCTCGTACGGGCCAGGGCCGACCAGCTCAACTGGCGGCTCTGGATGGACGGCGCGATCGCGGGCCTCGGCACCGCCGCGCTCGGCGCCGCGTTCGTCTTCGACTTCGTCGCCGCCTCGGCCGAAGGGTCGCCGGTTCAGATCGCGACCACGCTCGCCTACCCGCTGGGAGACATCCTGATGCTGGCGATTGTGGTCGGCGTCGTCGCCCTCACCGGCTGGCGCCCGGGCCGAACCTGGTCGCTGCTGCTCGCCGGCCTGTCGGCGCTGGTGGTCGCCGACATCGCCTACACGCTGCAGACGACTCAGGGAGCGCTGCCGCTCGGCAGCTGGATCGACCCGATCTACCTGATCGCCGCCGCCTGCCTGGGGGCGGTCGTGTGGCAGCCCGCCGAGGCGGCCACGATCAGCTCCCCCGACGGCGCCAGGCGTCGCGACATGATCGTCCCCGCGGTCTTCGCCGGGGTGATGATCGGCCTTTTCGCGATGCAGTACTTCAGCGCCACCAGCGGCCTCTCGACGGTCCTCTGGGCGGCGACGATCACGGCCGTGATCGTCCGGCTGGGGATGAGCGACCGCGAGAACAAGACGCTCCTCGACCAGGTTCGGACCGACGCCCTCACCGGGCTCGGCAGCCGCGGCCGGGCGCAGCTGGACATGCCGGCGCGGTTCGCCGAGGCGACGGCCGCAGACCCGGTCCTCCTCGTCCTCCTCGACCTCAACGGCTTCAAGCGCTACAACGACAACTTCGGACACCCGGCCGGCGATGCGCTGCTGAGGCAACTCGGGGCGGCCCTCCTCGCGGCGGTCGGCTCGGCCGGGACCGCATACCGCTTCGGCGGCGACGAGTTCTGCCTGCTCCTGACCGGTTCGCCGCAGCGCTTCGAGGAGGTTTCGCGGGCGGCGGCCCGCTCGTTGAGCGCGAGCGGGCCCGGCTACGAGATCAACGCCTCCTGGGGGGCCGTCCGAGTTCCGGGCGAAGCGCTCGACCCCGACGAGGCGCTCGAGCTCGCCGACGCGCGCATGTACGCGGACAAGGTCGCCCGCCGCGCCGCGATCTCCGTAACCGGTCCGACCGACATCGCCGCGAGGACGACGATGTCGCCGGCCGCGACCGCCTAACCTCCGAGCGAGAAAGGCCAGCTCGTCGAGGAGGTAGGACCGTGCCCGAATCCGATCAGCGCCGCGAGATCGACCTGCCGGCAGGCAGGATTCGCTACCGGGAGGCGGGCGAGGGCAAGCCGGTGGTGTTCGTCCACGGGTACCTCGTCGACGGCAGGCTCTGGGACGGGGTCGTCGACCGCCTCTCGGCGACCCACCGCTGCTTTGCCCCGGACTGGCCGACCGGCGCCCAGCAGATCCCGATGCGCCCCGACGCCGACCTGACCCCGTACGGGATCGCCGACCTGATCTCGAGCTTCCTCGAGGCGCTCGACCTCGACGACGTGACCGTCGTCGGCAACGACTCTGGCGGGGCGCTGTCGCAGGTGCTCGTGACCCGGCATCCGGAGCGGATCGGCCGCCTGGTCCTGACCAACTGCGACACCTACGAGAACTTCCCGCCGGGGATCTTCAAGGCGCTGCCCAAGGTCGCGGCGCTGCCGGGCGGCATGACGATCGCCTCGACGCCGTTCCGGATCGGGGCGCTGGCCCGCGCCGCGTTCAGGCCATTCACCAAAGACCCGCTGCCGGCCGGCCTGATCGATTCGTGGATTCGGCCCGGACTCGACAATCCGGGAATCAGGGATGACGTCCGCAAGTTCACGCTCGGCATGAACAAGCGCTACACGCTCGAGGCGGCTGAGAGGCTTCGCGACGCCGACCTTCCGATCCTCCTCGCCTGGGCCCGCGACGACTGGCTCTTCCCGATCAAGGGGGCCGAGCGCCTCGCCGGCGACGTCCGCGACGCCAGAATCGTCGAGATCCCCGACGCGAAAGCGTTCGTCCCCGTCGACCAGCCGCAGCGGGTCGCCGAGGAGATCGCCGCCTTCGCCACTCCCGTTTAGGAAAGAAAGCGCAACCTGCGGGCTCTTCACCGCGGCGCCGTTTTTTTCGTCTGACCGAGGATGCATCCTTTGTGACGCCCGCCACACGAAGGACGGAGAGCCATGTCGGACGAGATCTTCGACCAGGAGCGCCCCCGCAGCACGATGGCCAAACGCCTCGACGAAGCGTTCGCGGGCTGCGAGGAGTGGACGACCGCGCCGCCGTCGCGACGACGCAGCGAACCTGACCTGGCGCCCTGGCTCGCCGGTCCCTCGCGGATGATCGATCGCGCCGCCGCCGCGCGGTCGCAGGAACAGCGCGCCGCCTAGGAGCGCTCAGCGGCGGAGCGCGACCGCCCGCAGGCCCCTGCCGCCGAGCTCCTCGAAGATCCGCGGCAGCGCCTCCGCGGTGCGGGCCCATGAGCCGGGCGCGCTGTAGGCGTCGGAGTCGTGGAGGAGCAGGATGTCGCCCGCCGTCGCGGCGGCGGTCGACCGGCGCGCGATCGACTCGCCGCTCGCCTGCCGATCCCAGTCCCTCCCCCACAAGGACCACAGCACGGGCCGCCAGCCCCGGCGGCGGATTGCGCGCAGCCCGGCGCCGCTGAAGATCCCATACGGGGGGCGGTAGTCGGCGACGGCCACGCCGGTCGCGTCCTCGATCGCCGCGCGACCGCGCTCGGAGTCCTCGAGCAGCTGCCGCGCCGTCAGCCGCAGCTGGTTGCGGTGCCGGAAGCAGTGGAGCTCGACCCGGTGGCCGGCGGCAACGATCTCCGCCGCCAGCGAGGGGCGCGCGGCCACCTGCTCGCCGGCGAGGAAGAAGGTCGCCGGCGCGCCGGCCTCGCGCAGGATCTCCAGCAACGCCGGGGTCCCCTGCGGATGGGGGCCGTCGTCGAAGGTGAGGGCAACGCCGTCGGGCTCCTCCTGGCGCAGCCGGATGCCCAGCGCCCGTCCGATCGGCGGCACGACCGGGGCCAGCGACGGCCCGGCGTGAAGCGAGGCACCGGCCAGGGCCGCGGCTCCGGCGGCGAGCCGCCCGATCAAGGAGCCTGCCGGGCGACCGGCTTCCTCGTCCTGTTCCGGTCTTCGTCCTTGCCGAAGTGGACGCGGCTCTCGATCGGCTTGGCCGCCTTCGCCGCGGCCCTGTAGGGCGTTTCCCAGTCGAGGGCCAGGGCGATTGCGATGATCATCACCACCGCGATCGCGGTCGCCGCGACCGCGGTCGCCGTGCGCTCTGCCCGGACCCTCCAAAGCGGCTGCTGGCGCACCCGTGGTCGCGCTTCCAGCACCCGCGAGGAGATCGGCGGCAGCGACGCGAAGGAGGAGTCCGGCGAGCGCCGCTCGCGGGTGAGGTGGCGAAGGATCGACTCCAGCTCGTGCCCGGAGCGGGCCACCTCGGCGAAACCGAAGCGCTCGAAGGCGGCGTTGTTGGCGCGCAGGTGGCCGGCCGAGAAGCCATAGGAGACGACCGGGCAGCCGCGGATATGGGCCTCGAGCACGGTGAGGCCGGCGGTCGAGTGGACCATCGCGTCGGCCGCCGCCATCCAATCGCTCATCTGATCGGTGAACCCGATGATCCGAACCTGGCTCTGATCTCCGAACCGCTGCTCGAGCTTTTCGCGCGCCGACTCGTTGCGGCCCGCGATGCAGACGACGAGGGTCTCGCCGTCGGATGCCGCCGCCTCGATCGCTCCCTCGAGGTCGCCGATGCCCCAGCCGCCGCCGGAGACGAGCACGAGGCGCGCGTGGGCGGGAATGCCGAGGGCGGAACGGGCGTCGCCGCGGGTGCGCGGCATCAGGAACTCGGGGGCGATCGGCGGCCTCATCCACTCGACGCTGCCGGGGCCGACCAGCCTCTCGACTTCGGCTATCGACTCGGGGTGGGTGACGAAATGGAGGTCCACCCCGGGATGCGCCCAATAGCGGAGGCCGGCGAGGTCCGTGATCGCGGAGTGGACCGGGACCGGCAGGCGCCGGTTCTCACGCAGCATCCCGAGTACGGCGGTGACGCCCGGATAGGTCGAGACGATGACGTCTGGTTCGCGCTTCTGGATCAGCCGCAACAGCCCACGCGCGCCGAGCCAGTAGGAGATGTGGTGAAAGAGCCACCGGGTCGGACCGAACTTCGTGATCAGCCAGTACTGGGCATCGAAAATCCACGGCATCCAACGGAAGCTGACCCAGGAGCCGCCGCGGGCGACCGAGCTGCAGAGCCGGCCCATCGCCTCGAGGCCGTTGGCGACCTCGACCTCGGCGCCGGCCGAGGCTTCTTCGATGTCGTCCTTGATCATCCGCGCCGGCAGGTCGTGGCCCTCGCCGATGTCGGCGGTCAGGATCAGCGCCCGCGGCGGGCGATCGGCAAATCGGTAGGCGTCGCCCCGGACGCCCTCGGTGTTCTCGTTCCCGTTGAGCGACGGCCGCTTGCCGGGAACCGGGTCGGGTGGCCGGGTGGTGCACCGCACCCACTCCACGTATCTGCGGACGCCCTCCGCGAAGCTCGTGTCCGCCTTCCAGCGGAGCTCATCGAGGGCCCGCCGGCTCGAGATCACCTTGCCGGGAAAGTCGCCCGGGCGGGCCGGGACGTGGACGATCTCGCAGCCCTCGGTGTTCTCCTGGACGCGCTCGGCGATCTCGAGGATCGTCACGACCTCGTCCCCGGAGAGGTTGTAGGTGCGGCCGGCGGCCTCCGGCCGCAGGCCGGCGACGATCCCGACGGCGAGGTCCTCGACGTAGACGAAGCTCCGGGTCTGGCTGCCGTCGCCGGCGATCGTCAGGGCCTCGCCTTCGAGCGCCAGGTCGGTGAATTTGGCGACGACGCCGGCGGTGCGGGCGCGCGGGCCGTAGGGGATTCCGAAGCGCAGCACCGTCGACTCGAGGTCGAACAGCTCGGCGTAGCCGGCGCAGTAGTTCTCGCCGGCCAGCTTGGTCGCCGTGTAGAAGTGCCGGGGGGCCGGGATCGGCGTCTCCTCGTCGACCTCGTCGGAGGCGCAATCGCTGTAGACCCAGGTCGTCGAGCCGTAGACGACACGGCCGACCTTCGCCCGACAGGCGGCGTCGAGGACGTTCCGGGTCCCGCGTGTGTTGATCTCCTCGGCGAGGGCGGGATCGGCGTGGACATGGGCGACGTCGGCGACCGCGGCGAGGTGGATGACCGCGTCGCAATCGCGCATCGCAAGATCGAGATTGGGCGGGTCGGTGATGCTGCCGGTGAACGTCTCGACCTCCGAGGGGGAGTGGTACGGCGAGACGCTGAGGTCGAAGATCCGCGGCGTGACCCCCCCGGCCAGCAGGCGGTCGACGACGTGAGACCCGATGAAGCCGCCGCCGCCGGTGACCAGGACCCTCATTCCACCTCCCCCTCGAGGGCCTCGACACGGCTGGGGGGCCGGTAGTAGAGCGGGACGCACCAATGGTTCTCGGCCACCCACTCGGTGTTCGGGAACTCACCGCCGCGGCCCATGATCGTGTGGCACGGCTGCTCGTAGACGCGCCCGGTCGAGCGCTCGATCTCCTCGAAGACGACGTACTTGTAGAGCCCTGAGGTCATGCCGTCCGGGAGCTCCAGCCGGTTCGGATGGAGAGGGTCGAGGTGCTCTCGGGCGTACTCGTTCTTCCAGGCGACGATCTCCTCCATCCGCTCCACGGCGATCAGCGCCAGCGCCGCGGTGAACTCGCTCATCCGAAAGTTGAGGCCGGCGACCGCGTGCTCGGGCTTGCCGTAGTTGCGAAAGCCGCGGGCGAACTCGATCAGCTCGGGATCGGAGGAGACGAGGACACCGCCCTCGCCGCTCGAGATCGTCTTCGTCGCGTAGAGCGAGTAGACGCCGGCGTCGCCGTAGCTCCCCGGCCGGCGGCCGCCCCACTCGGCGCCGTGGGCATGGGCGCAGTCCTCGAGCAGGAAGATCTCGTTGGCGGCGCAGTACTCGGCGATCCGCTCCGAGTCGAAGGCGATGTGGCCGCCGATGTGGACCAGGATTGCAGCGCGCGGCCTGGTCCTCTCGGCCCGGCGCTCGAAGTCCGCGAACGACATGCAGAGGTCCTCGCGGTTGCAGTCGACGAGCTCGACCTCGGCGCCGGCGCCGATCGCCGCCAGCGGGCTCGCCATGAAGGTGTTCGACGGGCACAGCACCGTCTCGCCGCGGACGCCGGCGTACTCGAGCGCCGCCAGCGCCCCTCCCGACCAGCTCGAGAGGCCGAGGCTGGGCAGCCCGTTCCACTCGGCCCAGCGGCGCTCGAAGGCCTCGAGCTTCTCGCCCTCCGACCAGCGCTCGGAGTCGAGTACCTCGGTCCAGAGTTCGAAGAGGCGACCGCGGTCACGGTGATCGAACCCGATCGCGAACCTGGTCGCGTCGGACCGGGTGTTGTCGACGGGCACCACTGAGGCGCCGCAAGGCTAGCAGCGGAGGGCAAAGGCGCCGTTTCAGTTCTCGGTGTGTGCGGACTCGAGGACGACGCCGACGGCCCGCGAGCCCGCGAGCAGGACGATCCCCACGACCGCGAGGGCGATCGATCCGACGAGGACGGCGCCTCCGAGCGGGGTGTCGTGCCAGGCCTCGTCGAAGATCAGCGGCGCGAGGACCACCGGGACCAGGACCTGGACGGCGAACATGACCGGCGCCACGCGGGTCGCCGCCCGCCGCTGCAGGGCACTCATCTCGCTCAGCAGGGCGAGGCTCTCGGAGGCCGCCGCGGTCACGAGCCAGGCGGCGCCGGCCAGCGCCGTGCCGGCCGCGAGCTCGTCGGTCAGGAGCTTGCTGGCGATCGAGGTCCAGGCGTAGCCGCAGCCGGCGCTGAACACCGCGAGGGTCACCGCCGTGGACGCCCTGCCGCGTACCAGGTACGGGAGGGCGACCGGGATCGCGACCAGGGCCAGCGCCACCGCGATCGAGGCGGTGCCGGCGTGGTCGGTCGAGCGGTCCGGCGCGGCCAGGGCGATGCCGGCGACGCCGGCGACGATCGCCGCCACCGAGGCCACCTCGCGCGGCCCGGGCGTCTCGCCCAACCTCCTCGCGCCGAGCCAGAGCAGCAGGACCAGCCCGCTCGCTAGGCAGGGCTGGACCACCGTCAGCGGCGCCAGCAGCAGCGCCGCGATCTCGAGCGGCCAGCCGAGGAACCCGAGCGCCGTCGCGCCGAGCCAGCGGGTATTGCGAAGCAGCCGGCCGAGCAGCGAGGGTCGCAGCGAGTGCTCGTCGGGCACCTGCCGCGCCTCCAGCGCCTGCAGCGCGATCGATGTGTTGTAGAGAAGCGAGGCCGCGACCGCGGCAACGATCCCGAGCGCCAGCACTCGGCGACCCTACTGCGCCTCGATGTGGTTGGGCTCAGGTTTCCTGGTAGAGCGGTCCGTCGCCGCCCTCGGGCAGCGTCAGCCGGCCGCCCTTGGCGGTGATCGCGCCGCACTGGACGCAGTTCGAGGCGGTAACGTGGACGTCGACCTCGGCCGCCCCGTTCTCGAGCTGCTCGTCGGGGATCTCGTAGACCTGGGCCGGGCACATCGAGACCCAGGTCTGGGCGACCTCGCGCGGGACCCTGGTCTGGATCCGGACGTGGTTCGGGGCGTCGTCGCGGGTCGCGTTGCCGGAGAGGAAGACCGAGTCGAGCTTGTTGAAGGTGACCTCGTTGTCGGGCTTGGGGTACCGCTCGGAGGCGGTGCCGATGAAGACCTCCGGCTCGGCGTTGGCCTCGACCTTCATGTGGCCGGGCGGGAAGCTGCCTTTGGTCATGACCAGGGCATTGGCGACGATCCCGCCGACGATCAGCCCCTTGGTCAGCGGCTGCTTCATGTTCCGCGACTTGTAGAGGTCCCTCTCGATCTCCGAGCTGCGGATCGCCTTGTCGTAGCTCGAGAAGTTGACCGAGTCGATGTCGTCCTTGAGCGACTCGACGATCGCTTCCGCCGCGTACATGCCCGCGTGCATCGCGTAGTGGACGCCGGCGAGCTCGGCGATATTGACCATCCCCGCGTTGTCGCCGGCAACGAGCATGCCGGGCACGGAAAAGCGCTTCGGCAGCGACCAGTAGCCGCCCGAGGGGATCGTCTTCGCGCCCCAGCCGACCCGCTTGCCGCCCTCGATGATCTTGGCAATGAACGGGTGCTGCTTGAATCGCTGCAACTCGTCGTGGACGCTGAAGGTGGCGTCGGTCGTATCGAGACCGACGACGAGGCCGAAGCAGACCTTGTCCTCGCCCATCGGGTAGATGAAGCTGCCGCCGGCCTCCTTGTACCTGGCTCCCCACCGCAGCGGCCAGCCGAGCGTGTGGATGACGCGATCGAGCGGCTTCGGGACCTCCCAGATCTCCTTCACCCCCAGCTCCCACGCCTGCGGGTCCGAGCCCTCGCGCATGCCGAAGTAGTCGAACGCCGCGTAGGTGAGGTGGCCGATCGTGCCCTCGGCGAGCACCGTGGCCTTGGCGATGACGTCGGATCCGGGCTCGAAGTTGCCGAGCTCTTCCCCGTCCTTGCCGCGGCCGCGGTCGCCGGAGCGGACGCCGCGGACGATCCGATCCTCGACGAGGAGCTTGGTGGCCGCGGTCTCGGAGAGGATGTAGACGCCCGCCTCTTCGGCTTTTTCGGCCATGAAGCGGCCCATCTTTGAGACCGACATCGTGTACGTGCCCTCTTTGCGGAAATTGGGCGGCGGCGGCCCGGCGACTATCCCCACCTTCACCGGGAACGCTTTCTTCGGGGTCAGGAAGTACGTCGCGTCCTTGGTGACCTCCTGGTAGACCGAGGGCCAGTCGCCCGGGTCGAGGTCCGGGAACAGCCGGGTCAGCGCCGATGGCTCGACGTTGGCGCCGGATAGCAGGTGCGCGCCGGCGACTTTGCCCTTCTCGATCACCGCGACCGGGACTTCGCCGAGCTTCTCGGTCAGCTCCGGCTCGTCCTCGAGCAGCTGCATCAGCTTGATCGCGCAGGCGAGCCCGGCGGGCCCGCCGCCGACGATCGCGACGCCGACCTCGATCCGATCGTCCTCGGCGTCGGTCGGCGGGCCGATCACCTCGGCGCTGTCGAACGGCGGCGGGAACTCGGAGGGGGAGACAGCCGGCATCGGCTCTGCTCACGCCCCTTTCTTGGCCTTGATCGCCTCGGTCAGCTTCGGCAGGATCTTGTGGAGATCGCCGACCACGCCGAGGTCCGAGAACTCGAAGATCGGCGCGTTCTGGTCCTTGTTGATCGCGATGATGTTCTCCGAGTTCTGCATCCCGACCTTGTGCTGGATCGCGCCGGAGATTCCCGCCGCGAGGTACAGCTTCGGCGCGACCGTCTTCCCGGTCTGGCCGATCTGGGCGGCGTAGGGGTACCAGCCGGCGTCGACCACCGCGCGGGTCGCGGCGACGGCACCGCCCATCGCCTCCGCCAGTTCCTCGGCGAGGCCGAAGCCCTCGGCGGCGCCGAGGCCGCGGCCGCCGCCGACGAGGATCTCGGCGTCCTCGATGTTGACGTCAGCGCCGCGCTGCTCGCCGCGCTGCACCATCGTCGCCTTGCTCGACCACGGCGAGAGCTCGACGTCGACGTCGACGACCTCGGCGCTGCCGTCGCCCTCGCTGGCATCGAACGCGTTGAGGCGGCCGATGATGATCCCCGGCTCGGCGACGTAGCCGACGTCGGCAACCTGCGAGTCCTGGAGGATCGGCCGCTCGGCGACCAGCTTGCCGTCGGCCACCTTCACCTTCGTGACCTCCATCGTCACCCCGGCATTGAGGCGAGCGGTGAGGCCGGCGCCGATCTCGAATCCGAGCAGGCCGCCGCCGAACAGCGCGTAGCTGAAGCCCTCGTCCTGCATCACCCTCGCCATCCCGTCGACGATCGGCTGCGCCAGGCCCTCGGGAACGCCCTTGGCTCGGTAGACCTTGGCCGCGCCGTACTTGCCGAGCGCGGCGCAGGCGTCGTCGGCGACCTCGCCGACAACCAGCGCGGCGGCCTCGCCGCCGATCTGCCCGGCCAGCTTCGCCGCCTCGGAGATAGCGCCCTGCGAGTTCTTGTTGAAGTTGCCCTCGTCGTCGTGGAGGGCGTAAACCAGGATGCCGGCCATTAGTGGCTCCTTTCGGCGGTCATGCCCGCTTCTGGCCGTGAAAACCGAGCCGGGCTAGGAGGCAGGGAGCATGGCGTGCCGAACGGCACGCGAGCGACTGAGGACGACGCCCCCGCGAAGGTTTGCAGCGAGTCAGAACGGGTCTGATTGTCGGAAGTAGCCACTTAGATCAGCTTCCTCTCGTCGAGCCAGGCGACGATCTTTTCGACCGTCTCGCTGGTGTCCTCGTCCTCGATGATCTCGCCGGCCTCCTTGGCGGGCGGCGGGTTGAGCGAGAGGACCGATGTCTTGGAGCCGGACTCGCCGACCATGCCGCCGTCGACGCCGACGTCGCCGGTCGCCTTCGCGTCGAGCGGTTTTTTCTTCGCACCCATGATCGCCTTCAGACTTGGGTAGCGGGGCTCGTTGATCGCGTCGCCGACGCTGATCACGGCGGGCAGCTCGACCTC
>DASXBC010000050.1:0-15937 GCA_036406355.1 Solirubrobacterales bacterium
GTGGGGCAGGCGGCCGAAGACCCGACAGGTCACCCGCCTGCCGTTCGTCAGGGCCCGCGGGCATCTGATCCTGACCTGCGCCCTCGAGCTGTGGGCGCCGCCCGCGGCGAGGGCGATCGCCGCCACGGCGACCGCGGCGAGGGCCGCCAGCGCGAGCAGGCCAAGAACGCGTCGTGGGAACTTCTCAGATCTCTTCATCCCCGCCCACTACCCGCGACCGGCGATCGTCAAGCGCCTTCACCCTCACGCACGCGCGATCGTCAGCAGGTACTCGCCCTGGCTGCGAAGCGAGCCATCCTCGGCTTCGTTCGTCTCCTCCTGGAGCTCGACCAGATCCGCCTGCGCGGCGTCCCACTTGCCCTGCGGCTCGAGGATGGCCTTCGCCACCACCACCGGTCCGAGATTCTGTTCCGTGAAGTCCATCCACTGCTCGGCGGAGTCGAAATCGAACTTGGCCATGCGTTTCTCGAATGCGAGCTCGGCGCCGGTCCCGGCGAAGAGCCCGCGCACGTGGTCCTCGTCGCCCCACATCACGGCAGGCACGAACTCCTCGGGCGGCGGCGGCATGTGCCGGGCGAGCCGTTTGAACATCTCGCCGACCGCCCCGGTCGGCGTCCAGGCCGCAACCCCGATCACGGCGCCCGGCCGCGCGACCCTGACCAGCTCGGCCGCGGCGGCCTCCTGGCGCGGCGCGAACATCACCCCGAAGATCGAGCTGACCTTGTCGAATGAGTCGTCGTCGAAGGGGAGGCGCTCGGCGTCGCCGACGACGAACTCCCCCTCGAGCCCCGCGCTCTCGAATCGGGCCCGGGCGGCATCGACGAGCTTCGGGACCAGGTCGAGGCCGGTGACCCTGGCCCCGCGGCGCGCGGCGGCTTCGGCCGCGTTGCCGCTGCCGGTCGCCACATCGAGATAGCTCTCGCCCTCCCCCACGTCGATCGACTCGACGGTCAGGTCGGCGACTTCCTGGATGCGCGGCGCGAACCCCGGCCAGTCTCCTGCGTCCCAGACTGCTCTCTGCCTGCTCGTCAGCTGCTCGGCGATGGCGTCCTCCATGCACTACCTCCTGGTGTCCGATTCGGGGTGTGATCCGAAGCTATCCCCTGGGCGGAGACCGACAAGTGAGTTCGCTCACGCGGGATACACTGCGCGCCGTGACCAGCGCACTGTGGGCGCGCCTGCGCAGCGGACGCGCGCTGATCCTCATCCCTCTCACCGGCCTCTGGATCTCGGCCTCGGTTCCGATGGCGGCCGCGCATGAGGTCTATGTCGGCAACGGCGGCAGCAGTAGCGTCTCGGTGATCGACACCGCGACCAATCAGGTCGTGGGCTCGCCGATCCCGGTCGGTCTCGGCCCGTTCGGGATGGCGATCACCCCGGATGCGAGGACCGCCTATGTTGCGAACATCGACGTCGGCCTGGTCAAGGCGATCGACGTCGGGACCAAGCAGGTTGCCGGCACGCCGATCGAAGTCGGCGGTGGCCCCGAGGGAATCGCGATCACGCCCGACGGAACCAGGGCATACGTGGCAACCAACGGCGGTGAGCGGGTCGCGGTGATCGACACCGCCGACAATTTCGTCGGTCCGCCGATCCCCGTCGCGGGTGATCCGGATTCGGTGGCGATCACCCCTGATGGGCGATCCGCCTATGTCACAGACCTCACCTCCGGCGACGTCTCGGTGATCGACACCGCGGCGAACCAGGTCGTGGGACCGCCGATCCCGGTCGGCTCGTCCCCGAGGGGGATAGCCATCACCCCCGACGGAAGCCGGGCCTACGTCGCCAACAGCGGCTCGAAAACCGTGTCGGTGATCGACACCGCTACAAACCAGGTCGTGGGACCGCCGATCGAGGTCGAAAACGAACCGTACGCCGTCGCGGTCACCCCGGACGGCAGCCGCGTCTACGTCACGAACCGGGGAATGGGGACGGTCTCGGTGATCGACACAGCGACCAACCAGGTCGTCGGGCCGCCGATACAGCTGACCGGCGAACCAACGGCGATCGCGATCACTCCCGACGGCACGCGGGCCTACGTCACGAACGGGATGTCGGGCATTGTCGCCGTGATCGAGACCGCGACGAACCAGGTCGTGGGGCCGCCGATCATGGTCGGGACCGCCCCGGAGTCGATCGCGATCACCCCCGACCAGCCGCCGCTGGCGGCGTTCACCGGATCCGTCGCCAGGCCGGGCGTGCCGATCGTCTTCAGCGCGGCTGCGTCCCGCGACCAGGACGGCTCGATCAGCCGCTACTCCTGGGACTTCGGCGACGGTCAGACGGTGCCCGATGGCGGCCCGAGTCCAGGGCACACCTACTCGAAGCCGGGCAGTTACCGGGTGACCCTGACGGTCACCGACAACGATGGCTGCTCGACCTCGCTGCGCTACACGGGTCAGACCGCCTATTGCAACGGGAGCGCTGCGGCAAGGCTGACGCAAACGGTCTCAGTCGCGTACCCCGCGGTCCGGGTCAGGTGCCCGAAAGGGGCCGGCCGCTCGGGCTGCCGCTTCAAGCTCATCGCGGTGACCAAGCGGCGCAAGGGCAGGGCGATGACCAAGGTGGCGAGGGGCCGGGCGAAGGCCGGACGTTCAGCCCTGATCTCACTGAAGCCGAAGTCGCGATTCGCCGCCAGGCTCGCGCCGGCCCGGAAGATCCTGATCCGGGAGACGGTGACGTTCGGGGGCGCGACCAGAACGCGCTACGTCAAGGCCGGTGTCGCCAACTGAGATGCGGCGGATCAGCCGCCGCCCCCACCGCCGCGAGTCACCTGGCTGATCGCAAAGATCTCGGCGAATTTGAGCAGACCGAGCGTGGAGTGCGGGGAGGTCGCGCTGCTCCGCATCCGCACCTCGGCCCCGGCCGGCCCGCGGACCTCGACGATCGTGCAGATGTCGCCGATCTCCCAGTCCCCCTCGCGGCTCGCGTAATCGGCCTCGATCGCCTCCATCTGTTCGGCCATGTGCTGGCCCGCCCGGCTCTGGTCCAAAGCCATGCGGCACCCCCTTTCCGACTCGGTCGCTCGATTCGTCCCGATCGACCCTATTGCGTCAGAGCCGCGGCAGCACCCGCATCGGCAGGCCGCCCTTCGGCGAGAGGGTCGGCATCTGGCGGACGCTCATCGTGCGCCCCGGCAGGACGTCGAGGCGCAGCCTCTGGAGCAGCATCGTCGCGACGAGCTTGACCTCGGTCTGCCCGAAGCGTTTTCCGATGCAGATCCGCCGCCCGCCGCCGAACGGTACGTAGGCGCCGCGCGGCAGAGCCGCCTTGCCCTCGCGCGTGAACCGCTCCGGGATGAAGGCCTCGGGGTCGGGGAAGAACTCGGGGATGCGGTGGCTCGCCCACGAGCAGTAGGCGAAGTAGGCGCCCTTGGGGACCCCGTAACCGCCGAACTCGAAGTCCCTGATGACCCGCCTCGGGCCGATCCAGGCGGGTGGGTAGAGACGCAGGACCTCGTCGAGCACCATCTCGAGGTACGGCATCTCGCGCTCGAGCTTGTCGATGTCGGGAACCTCGCCCCCGAGGACCTCCTCCTGCTCGGCGACCAGCTTGGCGACGACGTCGGGGCGCCTGGCGAGCTCGTACATCATGAAGGTCAGGGTCGAGGTCGAGGTGTCGTGGCCGGCGAACATCAGCGTCATCACCTGGTCGCGGACCTCCCTGTCGGTGAACCCCTCGCCGGCATCGTCGCGGACTTCGAGCAGCAGGCTGAGGACATCGCGACGGCCCGATTCGGGCGACCTGCGCCGTTCGGCTATCTCGCCGAAGACGATTTCGTCGAGCACTTTCCGCGAGGCGATCATCTTCCGCCACGGCGAGCCCGGGCCGCGCAGGAAGCGGGCGGCGAACTCGATCCCGTAGAACTCGAGCGCGCGCTCGAAGTGCTCGGCGGCCGCGGCGCCCTTGCCCGCCTCGTCGGGGTCGAGCCCGAGCAGCGCCCGCATCGCGATCCGCATCGCCAGCCCACGCATCCACTCGTAGATGTCGACGACCGCTCCCGGCCGCAGCGTCTCGATCAGCGGGCCGGCCTCGGCGGCCATCGCCTCGACCGCGGCCGACACCTGATCGCGGTGGAAGGCGGGCATCATCGTGCCCCGCGCCTTGTCGTGATAGCCGTCGTCGATTGTCAGCAGACCGTCGCCGAGCAGAGGGATGAGGTCGCCGAAGCTGCCCTCGCGCCAGTGGAAATTGTCGGCGCCGGAGACGAGGACGAAGTGATTCGCCTCCGGACCGAGCATGAAGACGACGCGGCTGTGGAGGAGGCGCAGGGTGAAGACCGGCCCGAAGCGTTCGTAGGCGCTGAGCAGCACCGGAAGCGGGTCGGTCGCAATCTTGTGCGTCCGCGAGATGCTGAGGTCGAGGTCGCCGGGGGGGAACTTGCCGCGCGCCTGCCACTCCGAGGCGAGGTCGCCACCGACCCGTCGGAACGGGTTCTGGGTTCTGCGTGGCGGCCTGCCTGCGGCTGCCCTCGGGGGGACCGCCTCGGCCGGGGTCGCCGTCTCGGTTGCCATTGGCCGCATCCTAGTTGGCTGGCTGGCCAGTCGTTGCCGCAAGTTGGCCGCAGGCAGCGGCGATGTCGCGGCCACGGGTGAGGCGTACGGTGGCGCCGAGCCTGTGCTCGGCGAGGATCGCCCGAAAGCGCTCGATCCGCTCGGGCGAGGAGCCGTCATAGGCGCCGGTCGGGTTGTATGGGATCAGGTTCACCTTGTAGGCGCGTGGGTCGAGCAGGGCCGCCAGTTCGCGGGCATGGTGGGGGTGGTCGTTGACGTCAGCCAGCATCACGTACTCGACGAACACCTTGCGACGCCGCCGGCTGCGGTAGCGCTCGCAGGCAGCGAGGACCTCGACCAGCGGATATCGGTCGTTGACCGGCATCAGCTGCGAGCGGAGCCCGTCATTGGGAGCGTGCAGGGAGAGCGCCAGGCTGATCGGCATCTCGCACTCGGCGAGGCGATCGATCCCCGGCACCCAGCCGACCGTCGATATCGCCGTGCGGCGCCGGGTGACGCCGAGGTCGGGGAGCCGGCCGCAGGCCTCCAGCACCGACTCGATGTTCATCATCGGCTCCCCCATCCCCATGAAGACGACGTGGTCGATCGGTTCGACCCGGCGGAAGTGGAGGGCCTGGTCGAGGATCTCGTCGGGGCTGAGGTTGCGGCCGAACCTCATCTGGCCGGTGGCGCAGAAGGTGCAGGTCAGCGGGCAGCCCGACTGGGAGGAGAGGCATACCGAGCGCCGGCCGTCGCGGTAGCGCATCAGCACCGCCTCCAGCGGCCGGCCGTCGGCGGTCGCGAAGAGGGCCTTCACGGTGCCGTCGTCGGAGCGGGCCTCGGCCTCGAGCCGGAGCGTCGAGAGCGGGACGTCGGCGGCGAGCCGGTCGCGGAGCGCCGCCGGAAGGTTCGTCATCTCGGTGTAGTCCCGCGCCCCACGGGCGATCCACTCCCATACCTGGGAGGCGCGGTAGGGCGGCTCGCCGGCCTCGGCGAGGGACTTTGTCAGCAGCGCACGGTCCACGCCTGGAGTTTGACTACTCGCATCCCCGTCCGTACGTTTCGCAAGATGATTGACCGCAGGAGGGGACGGCTCGCGATCCCGCCGGTGCTCGCGGCGCTGGCGGCGAGCCTTGCGTTTCTTCCCGCCTGGGCCTCGGCCGCCGAATGCCCGGCCGACAAATGCTTCGAATTCACGACCAGCCCGAATGGGGTCTATGTCCTGACGATCCCGGCCAGGGGAATCGCCCTGATCCCCGGTGGCTCGGGACTCGCCGATTGCAAATGGAGTGTCAAAGCCGAATTCGGTGACGGATCGGAACCGGAAGAACTCGAATTCGACGCGTCGAAGGCGTTCACATCGAGCCATACCTTTCCCGCCCCCGGCGTCTACATCGTCGACATCTACGCGACCGAGGGAATCCACGCCGGCAGCTCGACCGCATGCCCGGACCTCCACATCCAGGCGAAGGTGACCTACCCGGAACCGCCGCCGGAAGAATCCGAAGAACCGGCGCCGGAAGGGCCCGGAGCTCAGGCCCCGGGCGGCGGTGGCGGTGCGGCAGCGGCGACCCAGGCACCGGCCGGAGCCGCCGCGCCGGCCCCGCCACCCGGCAGCCCCTACTGGAAGGCCTGCGGCGGCGTGGTCCGAGCCCACCTCGTCGCCTGCCGCAAGGCGAAGCGGGTGATTCGGGCGGCGAGGTCGTTGCTCTCACGGGCAAGGCTCGAGCAGGGCGCGTCATTCAAGGCAGCCGGCTTCGGCTGCCGCCTGCGGGGGAACGGTGACCTTGCCTGTCAGCGCGGCAAGCAGCGCGTCCTAGGCGCCTGAGCCGGGGGGCGTCTCGGGAGGCGGCTGCTCCGGCGGGGGCGGCTGCTCCGGCGGGGGCGGAGGCGCCGGCTCGGTCGATTCGGGCTCGAGCGGAGGAGGCATCGCGCTCGTCGCCTGGGCAGGCGGCAGCTCGCCGCCAGGGATCGGTTCGGCCTCTGCCTCCCAGACCTTGTTGAGCGAAACCTGGATGTAGGCCCACAGGGCGGGCGAAAGCAGGATGTAGAGGATGATCGCGATCCATCCGTTGAGGGGGTCCTGGCCGGCGACACTCGAGGACCCCTGGACGCGCTTGGTCCCGCGCCAGTAGGTGATCAGGGCGGGGACGATGATCAGGCCGCCTGGGAACAGCGCCAGAACCGAGTTGGTCGGGTTCTGGCCGAGGTCGTAGCCCTTCGCCTGACCGTAGTCGCGCATCTCGCGGTTGATCCGGTACCACCACACCAGGTGATAGATCCCGAGGGTCACCAACGGCAGCAGCGCCGCCGCCCATGGACTGCGGATCTTGACTCGGTCCTGGGTGCCACGGATGTTCATCTCGTAGGCCATCGGGCTCCGTTCCTTGGGAGGGGTCGAGACGACCCTAACCGACGTTCCCGTCGGCGGCCACCGACTCGAGCGGCTCACTCACGGGTGGATCCGCTCGCCGCGCCTCAGCATCTCGAGGAACTTCCGCAGGCGGCGCTCACGCGTCTCGGGCCGCTTGGCATCGTTGAGGCGGTAGATGATCGCGTAGCGATTGGCGCCGTTCAGCGCCTCGAAGCTCTCGCGCGCCGCTCGGTCCCGCTTCAGCTCGCGCTCGAGGTCGGGCGGCATCTCGGCGGTGCTCGGCGGCTCGTAGGCATCGTCCCAGCGGCCATCGGCCTTGGCCGCCTCGACGGCGGCGATTCCGGAGGGCCGCAACCTGCCCTCGGCGGCAAGCGCCTCGACCCGGTCGCGGTTGAGTCGCGACCATTTGCTGCGCGCTCGCCGCGGTGTGAAGCGCTGGAGGTAGTGGCGCTCGTCGAAGCGCCGCGCCTGGCCGTCGATCCAGCCGAAGCAGAGGCCGAGCTCGACCGCCTCGGCGTAGGTGACGCTGTCGACGCCCGAGCCCTTCTTGGCGAGCTTGAGCCAGATCCCCTCCGAGGTGGCGTGCTCGACCTCGAGCCAGGCCTCGAGGTCGGCTGCCGAGCGAAAGAGGATGACCGGCAGCTCGGTGGGCATCAGGTGATTCTCGCCGACGCGAATACAGACAGGCCCGGGAAGGTGGGAAGACCTTCCCGGGCCTTGTCTGAGTAACTCAAGGTCGTGCCCACAGGGGAGGGGACGACCTTTCGCCCCGGCCATTCATGAGCCGGGTCAGCGAGCGACAGGAAACGCTCGCCCCGGGTACATGTCATAAGAACAGATACGGACCAACTTGTCAAGGGTCGGCCAAAAATATGGTCGATTTGCGGCCATTTTCAGCAGACATCTACATACCGCCCCGCATTTATCTCAGGCGCGGGCCGTGGCGTCGGCCCAGCCCTTCGCCTCCTCGAATCCGAGGTAGGGCAGAAGGGCGAGGCAGACGAGCTCGGGCACGGCGTCTTCGAGGCGGTCGAGGCGCTCCGAGCGGAGGTGGTAGGCGACGATCGCGGCGAGCGCTCCGATCAGCGCCTCGTCGGTCGGGCCGGCCGAGCGCCTGTCCGAATCGGCCCCGGCATCGATCAGCTCGGCGAGGACGTCGACCATCTCCAGGTAGTCGCCCTTCCCGGCCGCGGTGCGCGTCTCGATCACCAGCACCTGGGCGGCGTCCGGATTGGAGACGCAGAAATCGACTGCCTCCCGGATCCCGGCGGCGATCTTCGCAGGCCACTCGTCCTGCACTTCGCAGGCCCTGCCCACCCTGCTCTTCAGCTGTCCGAAGCTCGTCGAAAAGTCGGTCATGCCCAGCCACGCGGTCGGGGCGGGATCGCCCGGCCAGGCACCCGCTGCCATTCGGCCGGGCACGGCCATCGCGCCCCCTACCGAGGCCAGCCAAAAGAGCCAGGGATGTGGCGCTCCCGCCTTACGCAAAGAGACGACCGGAATAAGAACACAAACGGACCCTGTAGTCAAGAAACGAGAGTGTGCCTACGTCCGCAGGTCACTCATAGATCGCTGAAAAGCCGCTATTTAATGGGATATGTGGGGTGAGGCGGGGTCGCCTCTGCCACGTGCCTTTGAGCCTTTGGCGTACCGACTTTCTTCCTGGCTCGGCAACTGCGGACCGATTCGATTGCCAGCTCTTCGCCTCCGGCGAAGGTGTAGGTGGCGCGGGCGAAGGAGAGGAAGCCGGCCGTGAACTTGGGCGGCACCGGGCACGACGCGCTCAGGTAACTGTGGCGTTTTCCGTGGTAGAGGAAGCTGCGGGCGACCTCGATCCGGAAGCTCGAGACGTGGGGCCAGGTCCCGACCGAGCGTTTCAGCGTCGTCACCAGGACTGTGCGGAAGGCGCCCTTCTGGCGATGGACGGCGAACGGGATCACGAACGAGACCGGCGGGTCGGTCGTGTAGGCATGGACGAGGACGGCAGGCCTGCCGACCTTGGTCTTGCCGTTGAAGGCGAGCAGGTTCGCGCGGATCCCGAACGGCGCCTGGTTGGGGACGAAGATCTTGGCGTAGAGCTGGCCGCGGCCGACCAGCGCGCCGCCGCAGGACGCGATCGCCTGACGGCTGTCGATCCCGCGCAGCCGCACCTGGGGGCAGACGGGGAGGCCGTGGGTGAAGAGCAGGCCCCTCCAGGCGAGTTCCAGTTTGAGCCGGTCGACGCGAGGGAGCGCCGACTTGTCCGAGGTGTGGATGCCGCCGGCGAGGTGGACGGAGACGGGCGCCCTTTCGTGGCGCGGAAGCTTGCGCGGGCTGATCCCGCCGTCGAGGGAGACGATCAGGTTGCCGCTCTGGGTCCGCTCGGCGCTCGCCGGCACCGCCAGCATTGCCAGCACGCCCACCGCGATGAGGGCCACGGCGATCCGGGACCGCCCGGTCATCTCAACCGAACCTCGAGAACCTGAAGCTGCAGTAGTTGAAGCCGAAGCCGAGGGTGGTGTTGTTGGCGAGATTGCCGTGGTGGATGAACCGGGCCGTCAGCCGCTGGGCCTTGATCGTGCGGTCGGCGCGCAATTCGCTGGCGATTTCTTTGAGGAACTGCTCCTGCCGTTTGAGGTAGCCGAACCATTTCTGCAGTCGCGCCTCGTCGGCGAAGGGGCGGGGGACGGCGGAGATCTGATTGATCGTGCCGCCGAAGATCGCCGCCGCTTTCGAGAACTTCTTCGCGGCGAGCGGGATCCGGCTCGGGTAGTGGACGTCGTCGCGGACGCCGTCCATCGCCTGCTGGGTTTCCTTCGCGCCGGGCTTGCAGATTTCCTCGAGCTCGGCCACGTATTCGGTTCGCGACGGCCCTTCGGTCGTCGCGGTCCCTACCGGCGTTTCTTCGGCGTAGGCGGCACCGCCGATAACGCCCGCTGCAAGCGCTACCGCGAATACGGCCACCACGGCACGCCCTCCAACTCGACCCATCGATACCCCTCTTATTCCCTGTTGACGTCCAGTCCGACGTCATCTGAACTGTACCGCCTCAGGCGGCTATTGGCGGTACGTGATTGTCCTCAGATTGGCTCTGGGGGCGGCTTTGCGCGGGGAGGACGCGGGCCAGCCAGGCCGGTGTATGCCAGACCCGATCGCCGAACAGAAGCATCAGAGCGGGCAGCAGGACGATCCGCACGACCGTCGCGTCGAGAAGGACCGCGACCGTCAGCCCGACCCCCATCTGGCTGACGGTCGCCACCGGCGCGGCCGCGAACGAGATGAACACGGCGGCCATGATCGCCGCCGCCCCGGTGATGACCGAGGCGGTGCGCTGGAGCCCGAATTCGATCGCCGCGCGATTGTCGCCGTCGCGCTCGTAGCTCTCGCGCATCCTGGCGAGCAGGAACACGGCGTAGTCGATCGAGAGCCCGAATGTGACTCCGAATATCGCCGCCGCGCCGACGGTGTCGACGTAGGGATGGCCGCCGAGCGGATAGCCCTCAGGGATCTTGCAGACGAGGGCCATCACCCCGATCGCCGCGGCAACCGAGCCGAGGTTGAGGACGACGGCGATCGCTGCCAGCAACGGCGCCCGGAGGATGATCAGGAGCATCAGGAAGCATGCGATGACGACGGCGCCGACCACCAGCGGGATCCGGGCCCGAGTCACCTGCCCGTAGTCGTTGATGACCGCGGCGCCGCCGGTGAGGCCGGTTTCCAGCCCTCCCTGGCGACCGATTCTGTCGGCGTCGCCGCCGAGGGCGTCACCGAGGCGGCGCGATTCCGCGGTGTTGAGCCCATAGTCGGAGATGACGAGCATCCGCGCCGCCTGGCCGCCGCCGTTGACGCTGACCGCCTCTCCGGCCAGCTCCTTGCGACGCGGGGAGGCGCCTTCGAGCGCCGAGAGGACGAAATAGCCTGAGTTGAAGAGGCCCGGCGAGCTGCGCTGCAGGCGGCGGGCGCCCTGCGCCAGCGGGTTGGCGACCGCCGAGATCCGAACGCTCGAGCGACGCAGGCCCACTTCGAGCGGGCGCGAGCGCTGGAACCCTTCCGAGAGGCCCCGCTGGAGCGCGCCCGCGCCTCCCTGAAGCGCACTCAGGCCGGTTGCCAGCCGCTCGGCGCCCGAGCCGAGCTTGGCGAGCCCGCCGGTGAGGCCTTCCGAGGCGCCCTCGAGCTTCCCGACACCTTCTTCGAGCCTGCCGCCGCCTTCGACCAGGCGGTTGAGGGCGGAGTTGACGCGGTCGGCGATCCCGTGCAGCCGGCGGACTTCGTCGCGTGCGGAGGCAATCACCTGGGCCAGCGTCCGCGACCGCCGAGCCTGGGGCAGCAGCGAGGGGTCGTCGTGGGCGGCTTCGGCCAGCTGCGTCGCCAGTTCCCGCGAGCGATGCAGGGCGTTGTCCTCGATCTTCGGCTGCAGGGTGCGCAGGCCAAGGTCGAGGGCGAGGGTGCCGACGGCCGTCTTGCGCTGCGCGTCGGCGAGGGTCTTCGACCCTTCGCCGAGGCGCTGGATGGCGCCGCTGGCGCGCCCGCCGCCCTCGGCGGCCTTTTCGAGCCCGCCGGCCAGCTGCCCGGCTCCCTGTGAAGCCCGTTCCGCGCCGAGCGTGAGGAGGGCGCTTCCCGCCGCGCCCTTGGCGAGGCCGCCTCGCAATTCCGAGACGGCATCCGCCGCCCGACGCAGGCCGGGGCCGAGCTTCGCCAGGTCGCCGGTTCCGCCCGGACCCCGGTCGGTGAAGGTTTCGCCGAGGTTGCGCAGCGGCTTCGTCCCGCGCGCCACCGGCGCCGGCCCGATTACAGCCCGGATCCCGGGCTGTGATGCGATCCGGTGCTGCCAGCGACTCAGCAGGGCGAGCCGTTCCGGCGTCGTTATCGGTCCTTCGGGAGCGGCGGCGAGGACGACGAACGGCGCTTCCCAGCCCGGCCCGACGGCCGCGTCGATCGTTTCCGCGTTCTTCCTCGCCTGGTTCGAGGAGGGGAGCTCGTCGATCCCAGGGGCGGCGGTACTGAGGCCGATCGCGGGGGACGCCAGAAGCAGGAGCGGGACCGCGATCAGGACCGCGGCAAGGCCGGGCCGCCGGAGCGCTTTGCCGGCCATCGCGGCGACCCGGGAGTGAGACGTTCGCCGGCGGCCGATCGCGCCGGCGTTCACCCGGGGGCCGAGCAGCGTCAGCAGTCCGGGCAGGGCGCCGACGGCGACGACGACACTGAGGACCGTCGCGACCCCGACCGTGGTCGCCAGCGAGAGCAGGAGCGAGCCCGGCTGGACGTAGGCCGAGAGGGCCAGCGCGGCGAGCAGCGTCGCGCCGGCCGAGACGGTTGTCCTGCCGGCGGTCGCCCGGCTTCGCATCGCCGCTTCGTGGGCGTCCCTGCCCGCAGCGAGCTCCTCCCGGAACCGGGAGACGATCAGCAGCGAGTAGTCGACGCCGAGCGCGAGCCCCATCATCGTGCAGACGACGAGCGAGATCGCGTCGATCGTCATCACCGAGCTGAGCAGGACCAGGACGCCGCGGCCGGCGACGACCGTGAGCGCGCCGAAGGCGAGCGGGATCGCCGCCGCGACGACCGAGCGGAATACGAGTAGGAGGACGATCAGGAGGAGCGGCACGGCAAGAAGCTCGGCCCGCTCCGTGGCGTTCACCGTTTCTTCCTGCAGGGCCCTGGAGACGGTCGCGAAGCCCGACTGGGTCGCCGTCAGAGGCGGGTGGACGTTGTCTTCGAGGATCCGGTTGAGTTCGGGGACCGTTTCCCGCATCGCCGTCGAGAGCGGATGGTGGTAGTCGACGATGATCAGGGCATTGCGGGGGCCCGGCCGCAGCGCGTCGACTGTCCCGCGGTCCCAGGGTGAGATGACCGAGGCGCCGGGGCTCCGCCTCAGGGCCCGCACGAGCGGCGGGCCCTGGTCTTCGATCTGACCCGCAGGCCCGGTGAGGAGGACCGCAAACGGCGTCGAGTCGCCGAAATGTTCGTTGAGCAGGTCTTCGCCCTTGGCCGACCCGGTTCCCGAGACCCGCAGCGAGAGCGGGTCGAGTTCGTCCTGGACGTTGATCCCGACCACGCCGAGGACGGCGCAGCCTAAAAGGACCGCGACAAGGGCAGCGACGGCCGGTCGGACTCTCACCTAGATGGACCCCGGCCCGCGGCCTGCGTCAGAGGAGCAGCAAGTTGCTGCCAGCGAAACCGAAGTCGTTCCGGCTGCATATCCCCGTCTATTCTGAGGCCTGTGGGCACCGAGGCAGGGCCCCCCGGCCCTCCTCCACTTTGTGAACGTCAGCGTACCACGGGTTGCGGCCGATTTCGCCGCGATCGCGGCGTTCTGTCGCTCAGTGGCGGCGCTTGGCGTGCTTCGACTTCTTCTTGCCGCAGGCGGTCTTCGTCGCGACACTCTGCTTCAGCGTCTTGCCGCTCTGGGCCGTGTATTCGACCGTGATGTCGGCCGGAGCGGTGCAGAGGTCCCGCGTGTTCACCAGGTAGCCCTGCTTGCCGCCGTAGAGATCGAGCTTGAAGAGGCCGATCGGCGCGTCGGGGACGACCGGGACGACCGTCCTCAGGTGGCCGCCCTTGACCGAGGAGGATTCAGCCTGCGGGATCAGCCGCACCTGGCCGTCGAGGATGAAGGCGAGGTGCGGCAGCTTGCCGAAGCCGGAGACCGCGTAGGCCGGGCCTTTCAGCGGCTGATCGAGCAACGGCGTCCTCGTTTCGACCGTGCCGATCGCCTGGCGCCCGGCACACGATTCGGCTTCGAGCTGGGCTTTCGAACAGATGTTGCCGAGGTGGCGCTGGTCGATCGCGAACGCCTTCGGCAGCGTCACCGCCACCGATTTGATGTTGGCGTCGCCGTTGCGGGTGCGGAGCTCGAAGCGGAGCCTGGGGTTCTTGCTCCGCTTCGTTTCCTTGCGCTTGCCCAGCTGCTTGACCGTCATCGACGGCTTGAAGGGAAGAATTCCGCAGTTCACGGCCTGGAAATAGGAGGAGAAGTCGGAGACCGTGCCCTGGTCGCCGATTCCCTGGCTGTCGACCGTGAAGGGCGAGCAGTTCGTTGGGTTGATGGTGAAGTTGGGCTTGTCGATGTTGACCTGGATCGACCGCATCCGGATCGGGATCCCGCCGATGATGCTCGGGACGGTGTCCGAGACAGCGCTCACCTGCGCCGTCTGCGGGTCGATATGCAGCGCCACCCGGACGACTACGACGCCGTAGTCGTATGGACCGGCGAGCGCCGGCGTCACCGCGGCGACGCTCAGGGGCGCGCCCTTGAAGGGCCCGGCCAGGTACATCTTCCCGACGGCGTGGAACGGGTGCGAGCCGGGGCCGGCGGCGACGTTGGTCGAGCCGATCAGCGACGACGCCGGGCAGCTCGGGCTGGCCAACTCTTCTCGGCCGAGCCTCTGAGCGGCAGCGGCGATCGACGCGTCGGAGCAGTAGCTGATGCCCCGCAGCGAGCCGGTGAAGCCGGGCGGCATCTTGAAGGTCAGGTCGCCGAGGAACTGATCGCCGTCGTCGCGATCGAGCCTGAGGATGAAGCTCGAGAATGCGCCTGCGATCGGCGTGGTCGTGCCGGCCTCGAGGCGCGGGTGGAATGGCCGGACCGCGCCGGGGCATGAGGTGCTGTTCGGTCCCGAGGTGATGCTGACGTTCGGGGTCGACGTCTGGGGCGCGACCTGGTCGTTCCAGGGGATGAATTCGGATTCGGTCTGATAGAGCGTGCAGCGGGTCGGCGTCGCGATCAGGCCGCGGTCCGATGCGAACAGATGCAGGTTGAACTGTTCGAACGGGACCTGGGGCAGGTCGGTGACCTTGAACTGCAACTGTCCCGTCTGGGGATTGGGGAAGATCTGCGGCGCGATCTTGGCGTGGATTCCGAAGCCGTCGAACAGCATGAACAGGCGGTACTGGTTGCCCGGCTTCGGTTCGCCGATGTAGAGGCCGCCGGTGAGCGGGGCGTCGAGTGCGGGAGTGACCACTTCCATCGTCCCGATCTTCGACGTGTCGGGACAGTTGCTCGGCTGTTCGTTGCCGAAGTTCGCGTCGGCGTCGGGGCACGAGCGCTGGCCATCCGCCGCATCCGGGTTGATCGAGAAGCCTTCGGGCAGGGTGACGATGGCCGAGCGCAGCTGCGACGGCGCATTGGTCTGGCCGAGGACCTGCTGGGCGACCAGCTGCATGTTGAGCCCGCTGGGAGCATCGGCCTCGTCGGTCGTCAGGCCGACGTTGAAGACCGGGCGGAACACCTCGGAGTTGCATTTGGTCGTCTCTGGGTATTCAGCCTCGGCGGTCGATGGGACCGGGTCCTGATAGCTGGTCACCCGCAGTTCGACTTCGAGCGGCGAGGCAGTGCAGACCGTCGGGTTGTCGATCAACGGTTTGACGAGGATGCCGGAGGCTGTCGGCGTTTTCAGATCGGGGCAGGATTCGCTGCCGGAGACCGGAACCAGCAGGCCCGGGCAGCCTGGCGGTTCACCGGGTGAGCCGATCGGGAACCGGAGGGCGTCATGGCCTTCTTCGGCGGGGAAGCCCCAGACGCGGAGGTCGGCTTCCCGAAGCGGAATCTCCTGGGTGATCCCGCTGACCTTCAGCGTCAACCCATAGTCCGATCCGGTCCGCACCGTGATCGGGATTGCGATCGGGACGTTCAGTGTCGGAACAGTGAACGCGAATCTCGCGGTTTCGGATTCACCGACGGGTTCCATGTCGTAGAGCGGCGCGACGCCGAATGTATGGAACGGGTCGCCTTCGTACAGCCCTTTGACGCTGATCCAGCCGACCTGCGAGTTGGAGGGGCACTGGTCGAAACCGAAGTCGAGAGCAGTGCACCTCGGTACCGCCTGCGGGTTCCCGAACACGCCCTGGGGCCACTTGATCTCGATGTCCTTCGCGACTTCTGGTTCGCCCGCGTTCGGCAGGGTGAAGCTGGTCCGGATGTCTGGATGCCCCCCGGCATCGGTATCGGATGTTTCGACCTGGAAGAATTCGATCGGCTGACTCGCTTGCGCCGTGGCGGCGAGCGCCATCGCCACCAGGAGCGAGGCGGCAAGGACAAGTCCCACGCGCAGCATTCCGGTTCTCTCGTTGTTCGCGTTGATCTCCCTCATCGGCC
>DASXBC010000051.1:0-2534 GCA_036406355.1 Solirubrobacterales bacterium
GGCTTCGCCGACCCGGCGAAGGGCGGCGCGGTCCTGCTCGAGGCGCTGCCGGCATTGCTCGAGCGCGCGCCCGCGGCCCGGGTCTCGCTCGCCGGCCCGGGCGAGCTCGACGGCGGCCTGCCGGACGGCGCCCGCTGGCTCGGCTGGCTCGACGAAGAGGCGAAGGCGAGGGCCCTCGCCCGCTCCGAGGTCTTCGCGATGCCCTCGATCTCCGAGGGACTGCCGGTGACACTGCTCGAGGCGATGTCCCACGGGCTGGCGATCGTCGCCACCGCGGTCGGGGGGATCGCCGAGATCCTGACCGCCGACGTCGACGCGGTCCTGCTCGAGCCGGGTGACCCCGACCTGCTCGCCGCCGCCCTCGCTTCGGTGGTCGCCGATCCCGAGCGTCGCCGCCGGCTCGGCTCCGCGGCGGCCGAGCGAGCCCGCAGGCTCGCCGACGACGACGTCTACGCCAAGCTCGAAGCGGTCTACGAGTCGGTGCTCTAGGCGGGACGGGCGAGCAGCTCGAGGCGGACGGCCTCGGCCAGGCGGCTGTCGGCGGTCGGGCGCGTGTCGCTGCGGGGCGGAGCGCCGGCGACCCTCGCCGCGAGCTCGTCGAGGTCCTCGACGACGACGACGCGGCCGGTCGCGTCGAGCGACCTGGCGAGGTCGAGCTGGTGGTCGTCGACCGTCTCCTTGAAGCGGCGAAGGCGGGGGACGACGACCGGCGTCTGTCCGGCGCGGGTGGCGTTGAGGATCGTCCCGATGCCGGCGTGGCTGATGACCTTCTCGGCCTGGTAGACGTGGTCGAGGTAGTCGGCGAAGGACATCCAGGCGACGGCGACCGCGGCGTTCGAGGGCGGCTCTCCGGGCCCGTGCTGGACGACCAGGTCGTCGACCTCGAGCGACTCGAGCGCCCGAAGGAAGCGGTCGAACCTGAAGCTGGGATGGCTGCCGACGGTCGCGAAGATCACAGCAGATTCCCCGCGAATCGCGTCTTTGCTCGCCGTGCCGCCTGCGGCCACTGGACGAAGCAGACATCGGCGAGCGGGTAGACCAGCCGGCCGGTGAGCGAGAGCTTCGTCGTCCTGGTCAGGCTCTCGACGAAGACCAGCCGCGCGCGGTGCAGCTTGCCGACGAGGAAGAACGGCACGGCCAGCGCGGCCCCGGTCGATAGGATCGCGTCCGGCCGCTCGTCGCGGACGACCCGCCAGGCGAGGGGGAGGTTGGCGACCAGCGCCCGGAGGCTGCGGTTGGTCGGCCCGTGCCCGACGACGACGTGCTCGTGCTCGAGAAGGTGCTCGGCGTCGAGCGAGTCGAGGGTCACCCAGGTTCGGTCGAAGCCCCGCCAGGCTTCCTCGAGGCAGAGCATCTGCGCCAGGTGCCCGCCGGGCGAGCAGACCAGCAGGATCTTGGGCCTGCCGCCCTCAGCCATCGTCTCCGGACGCGGCGGCGCCGAGCGTGACCAGGCGGAGCCCCCGCTCGCGGGCGGCGCCGGCGATCTTCGCCAGCGCCTCCGCGGTCGGCCGGGCGTCATCGCGTTCGGCGTAGCGGGGGGAGTCGTGGAGGAGGACGATCGTCCCGCCCCCGAGGTCGCGCAGGACCACCCGGGCGATCTCCGAGGCGGGCAGCGGCTCCCAGTCGAATCCCCAGCTGCTCCAGTAAGCGAGCTCGAGGTCGAGCTCCTCGCAGGCGGCGGCGAGAGCCGGGGAGGAGCCCCCGTAGGGCGGCCGGTACCAGCGAGGACGCTTGCCGAAAACGCTCTCGAAGGCCTCGACCCCGGCGCCGAGCTCCTCCCGCGCCTCGTCCGGCGAGAGCCGGTCGTGGCGGCGGTGGGTCATGCCGTGAAGGGCGGGCTCGTGGCCGCGATCGCCGATCTCCCGCGCGACCTCAGCGTGATCGGCCAGCTGCTCGCCGACGAGGAAGAAGGTCGCCCTCGCATCGAGTGCGTCGAGCGCGTCGAGGACAGCCGGCGTTCCGTTGCTGTCGGGGCCGTCATCGAAGGTGAGGGTGACCGCGCCCGCGTCGACCCGCTCGAGCCCCGGGTTCTCGCGCCAGCGGCGGCTTCGTGCTGGGCTGATGTCGTAGAGCAGGTGGCGCAGCGGCCGTGGAATCGCCCGCCGGACCTGGCGGCGGTCAGGTAGCCGGGGGCTCATGAAATGAATTCGCGCTTCGCTCGCTGCACGAAGAACCAGAGATGCACGTTTGCTCGCTCCGCGCTCATAGATCAAGCACCGTAGCGATTCGCTTCGCGATCTCGGGCCATGTGAACCACTCGGCTCGCCGCCGCGCAGCGGCGCCGAGATCGCGCGCGAGCTCGGGATCGGAGAGCTCGAGCATGGCCGCGGCGAGGCCGTCGACGTCGCCCGGGTCGACCAGCCTGCCGCCGTCCCCGATCAGGTCCTCGACGCCGCCGACCGTGGTGCCGATGCTGGGGACGCCTGCCGCGGCCGCCTCGAGGTGGACGATCGCCGAGGGCTCGATCGTCGACGGCAGCACCAGGCAGGTCGCGGCCTCATACGCGGCGATCATCCGCGCCCGCTGGTCGGGGC
>DASXBC010000052.1:0-8237 GCA_036406355.1 Solirubrobacterales bacterium
ACGGCTGGCTGATCGAGAAGAACCCCTGGCTCTGGGAGTCGATCCCGCGTCCTTCGCAGCGCGGGCAGGTAACCGGGGTGGTTCCCGGCTTGGCGCCGTTGCCGTGGCAGGTCGGGCACCGTTCCTGCTTCGGCACGGTGACGCTGACCTGGGCGCCGTTGATCGCCTGGTCGAAGCTGAGGACCGTTTCGGTTTCGAGGTCGCGACCGCGCGGCTGCTGCTGTTCGGCCCTGCCGCCGCCGCGACTGAAGATGTTGGAGAAGATGTCGCCGAGGTCGGCTCCGAATCCGCCGCCGGCGCCGGGGCCGAACGGGCCCCCCGGTCCCGGGCCGCCCGGCCGCTGGCCGAAGCCGCCGAACATCCCGCCCCCCGCGTCATATTCCTTGCGCTTCTCGGGGTCGGACAGGGTGTCGTAGGCACCCTGGACCTCCTTGAACCGCTCCTCCGCGTTCGGGTCATCGGGGTTGCGATCCGGGTGGTACTTGCGCGCCAGTTTCCGGTACGCCTTCTTGATCTCGTCGTCCGTCGCCTTCTTCGAGACGCCCAGGACCTTGTAGAGATCCTCAGCCAATCCGCCTCCTCACTCCGCCACCACCACGCGGGCCGGCCGGACCAGCTGGTCCCCGAGCAGATATCCCTTCTGGACGACCTCGACGACCGTCCCGGGCGCGGCTCCCGACCCGGGAAGCGTGGAGATCGCCTCGTGCTGCTGGGGGTCGAAAGCCTCGCCGCTCGGGTCGACGGGCTCGACCCCGTTGCGGGCCAGCGCCTCGCGCAGGCTGCGGAAGACGAGCAGCACGCCGTGGGCGAGTCCGTCGGGCGAGTCGCCCTCCGGGTCGAGGCCGGCGGCCTGCAACGCCCGCTCGAGGTCGTCGAGCACGGGCACGACCTCGCGAATCAGGTCGGCCTTGCCGCGGGCGCCCGCGGCCGCCGTCTCGGCAGCCATCCGCCGGCGGAAGTTCTCGAAGTCGGCCTTGGTCCGCTTCGCGAGGTCGAGGTACTCGTCACGCTTCTCTTCCGCCTCGGCGAGGAGGGAATCGATGTCCGCCTCGACGGCTTCACCGGCGGGTGGTGTGGGGGTCGGCTCCTCGCCCGCAGCGTCGTCCCGCGAGGACGAGGAGTCCTCCCCCGCAACAGGACCCGCCGGCCGGGGCGGCCGCTCAGGGCTCATTTGTCCTCAGGGTCGTCGACGACCTCGGCGTCCACGACCTCCTCCTCCTCGTCCTCGGAGGAGGCGTCGGCCGAGGCGCCGTCGCCGGAGGCGGCGGCCTCCTGTTGGGCGGCGGCGTAGATCTGCTCGGAGACTTTCTGGAAGGCGGCGGTCAGCGCTTCCGTCTTCGAGTTGATCTCCTCGGCGCTCTCCGAGGTCAGCGAATCGCGAACCTCCCTGATCGCGCCCTCGATCTCCTCCTTCGAGGAGGCGTCGACTTTGTCGCCCAGCTCCTCGAGCTGTTTCTCGGACTGGTAGGCGGCGTTCTCGGCGAGGTTGCGGGTCTCCGCCAGCTCGCGCTGCCTGCGGTCCTCCTCGGCGTGCGTCTCGGCGTCGGAGACCATGCTCTGGATTTCCTCGTCGGAGAGTCCGGAGCCGGATTTGATCTCGATTTTCTGCTCTTTGCCGGTACCCAGGTCTTTAGCCGTGACGTGGAGGATGCCGTTGGCGTCGATGTCGAAGGTGACCTCGATCTGCGGCAGGCCCCGTGGCGCCGGTGGAATCCCGGTCAGTTGGAACTTGCCGAGGCTCTTGTTGCCGCCGGCCATCTCGCGCTCGCCCTGGAGGACGTGGATCTCGACCGACGGCTGGTTGTCGTCGGCGGTCGAGAAGATCTCCGACTTCTTCGTCGGAATCGTCGTGTTGCGCTCGATCAGCTTCGTCATCACGCCGCCTTTGGTCTCGATCCCGAGGGTCAGCGGGGTGACGTCGAGCAGCAGCACGTCCTTGACGTCTCCGGCCAGCACGCCGGCCTGGATCGCGGCTCCGACGGCCACCACCTCATCGGGGTTGACCCCCTGGTGCGGGTCCTTGCCGGTCAGCTCCTTGACCCGGTCCCGCACCGCGGGCATCCGGGTCATGCCGCCGACCAGGACGACGTGGTCGATGCTCGCGTCGGCGTCGTCGAGCGCCCGTTTCACGGGGCCGACGATCCGCTCCAGCAGGTCGGCGGTCAGCTCGTTCAGCTTCGAGCGGGTCAGTTTCATGTCGAGGTGCTTCGGCTGGCCCTCGACCGCGGTGATGAAGGGAAGGTTGATCTGCGTCTCCTGCGCCGAGGAGAGCTCGATCTTCGCCTTCTCGGCTGCCTCGTAGAGGCGCTGCAGCGAGTTCTTGTCGGCGGCGAGGTCGACGCCCTGGTCTTTTTTGAACTCGGCGACGAGCCACTCGACGATCGCTTTGTCCCAGTTGTCGCCGCCGAGGTGGTTGTCGCCGGCCGTCGACTTCACCTCGAAGACGCCGTCGCCGATTTCGAGCACGGAGACGTCGAAGGTGCCGCCGCCGAGGTCGAAGACGAGGATCGTGTGGTCGGCCGCCTCTTTCTCGAGCCCGTAGGCGAGCGAGGCGGCGGTCGGCTCGTTGATGATCCGCTTGACGTCGAGGCCGGCGATTTTGCCGGCGTCCTTGGTCGCCTGGCGCTGGTCGTCGTTGAAGTAGGCGGGGACGGTGATGACGGCGCTGTCGACGGCTTCGCCGAGCTTCGCTTCCGCGTCCGCTTTCAGCTTCTGGAGGATCATCGCGCTGATCTCGGGCGGGCTGTACTGCTTGTCGCGGACCTCGACCCGGACGTCGCCGTTGGGGCCGGCGACGACCTTGTAGGGGACGATCGTCTCCTCCTCCTTGACCTCGGCCTCCTTGCGGCCCATGAACCGCTTGATCGAGAAGATCGTGTTCTCGGGGTTCATCACGGCCTGGCGTTTGGCCACGGTGCCGACGAGGCGGTCGCCGGAGTCGGTGAAGGCGACGACCGACGGGGTGGTGCGGCCGCCCTCGGCGTTCTCGAGGACGGTCGGCTCGCCGCCCTCCATCACCGCGACGCAGGAGTTTGTCGTGCCGAGGTCGATCCCGATCGTTTTGGCCACTATCTCTTGTACCTCCAGGGAGTCGTTGACTGGCGCTAGCCCGAACTGTGTCGGGCTACGAAAATCTAAGCGGGAGTATGGCAGATCCTTCTCCGCCTGCCAAGCGGCGGGCGCACCTCCCAAAGCTACTCCTCTGCCCGATCTCGGGCCCCGCCGCGAAGCTTTCGGCTATATGGTGGGTTTCGCAGTAGCGGCACAGGGGGAGTCAAGGGACGAGCGACTCCCGGGGGGAGCGCCTCAACGCAAACGGCCCGCAACCGTGGGCCCGCGACGAGGAGGACACTTGATCAACGTTCACGCAGTCACACGGCGTCTGCCGCTGTTGGCGATCGCCGCGGCGATGGCCCTGGCGGTGCTGGGCCCCGCGTCGGCATCGGCCGGCGGCCGGAATCATGGCGACGACCATGGCAAGGGCCACGACCACGGCCACCACGGCAAGGGCCATCACAACGACGGCCATCACCATGACGGCAACCACGGGAAGGGCCACGATCATGGTCGCCACCATGGCTCCGAGGTCAGCGTCATGACCCGGAACCTCTACCTCGGTGCGGTCCTCGACCCGGCGGTCGAAGCGGAATCGCCCGAAGAACTGGCCGCAGCCGACGGCGAGATCCTGCGCGAGGTCGTCGCGAACGACTTCCCGACCCGCGCCAAGGGCCTCGCGAGCGAGATCCTTCGGACCAGGCCGGACCTGGTCGGGCTCCAGGAGGTGGCGCTCTGGCAGAGCACCCCGCTCTCGGCGAGCGCGACGCCGGTGAACTACGACTATCTCGAACTCCTCCTCAACCAGCTCAACAAGGGCCACGGGACCCCGTACCGGGTGGTCGAGGTCCAGAAGGAGTTCGACCTCGAAGCCCCGGCCGACATGAACGAAGTCCCTGGCGACGGGCCCCTGCCGGGCTTCCCGACCGCGGAGCTGCTCGGGCATCTGACGATGAGGGACGTGATCCTCGCCCGCAACGGCGTCCATACATGGGATGCCGAAGGGGCGAACTTCGGGACCCTGCTCGAACTGCCGATTCTGGGTCAGCTGAAACCGATCGCGAGGGGATGGACCGCCACCGACGCCAGGGTGGGCAACAGCGGCCCGTTCCATTTCGTGAACACCCATCTCGAGTCGTTCAATCCGCTGATCCGGCAGGCGCAGGCTGATGAACTGGTCGCCCCGGGCGGGCCCGCCACCGGCGGCCTCCCGGTCGTGCTGGTCGGCGACCTCAACTCCGACGACGACACGGTCAGCGGGGCCGACACCCTCGCCTACGACGACCTGCTCGCCGCCGGGCTGGTCGAGCGCAGCACCGATGATCCGCTCGGCTGCTGCCTCAACTCGGCGTTCCTCTCGGTCGGCGGCGGCGGCATGCCGTCCGACTTCAACCACCAGGTCGATCACGTGATGACGAACGATCCGTCCGACATCACGCTGAGGTACTCGCTCGTCACCGGGCTGAATCCGGTGAACGGGTTCTGGGACTCCGATCACGCGGGACTGTTCAGCTCGCTCAACTTCGACGACTGAAACAGGGCGCACCCTCGGCGCCTCGGCGCCGGGGGTGCCGCCTAGCCGCGGCCGGCGGTGTTGGCGACGAATTCGGCCACTTCTTCAGCCTGTTCACCGGAGAGGACGCCCGGCGGCATTCGCCCCGGGGTCCCACTGCTGTCGACCCCTTCTTCGATCGCGTTCAGTACGCGGCCTTCGGTCGATTCGATCGTGCTCGGTTCCGTCAGCGGTCCGGCTTCGGCGAGCAGTTCGTCGAGATTGGGGCCGAAGTCGCCGTCGGTGCCCGCCGCGTAGAGGGTGTGGCAGGTGCCGCAATTCGTCTCGAAGAGGGACTGGCCCTGCTTGAGGTTCGACGCCACTTCCTCGCGGCCGTTGCCGGCGTCGCCGTCGGCGCGGAAGACGAGCCACGGGATCAGCACCGCGAGGACGATGACGAGGAGGCCGAAGAGGATGAAGGTTTTTTTGCTCATGGATCGGGCTGAAGCTGAAGCGGCGGAGATACTACCTGCGAGTCTCTCGATAGAACGGGCACATTCGGCGCAGCCCGCACTCGCCGCATCGCGGCTTCGGCCGGCAGACCTCGCGGCCATGTCGAATCAGGTTCACGTGCAGCTCGTAGGCGTCCTCCGGATCGACCGCCGCCAGCATCTCGTCGTGGGCACGATCGAAGCTGGCGTTCGGCGGGAACAGCCCCAGCCGCCCGCCGACCCGGTGGATGTGGACGTCGACCGGGATCTCTGGGATCCCCCAGGTGAAGATCAGGACGCAGGCCGAGGTTTTGCGGCCGACCCCCGGCAGGCCGAGCAGGAACTCCATCGACTCTTCGCGGGGCGCGGCCTTGGTCCAGTCGAGGTCCGGTGGGTCGCCCAGGCGCTCGATGATCTGCTGGATCCGCGGCGCCTTCTGCTTGCCGAGGCCGCCGGGGCGGATCGCCTCCTCGAGCTCTGAGACCGGCGCGTCGCGGACCTCCTCCCAGGTGGGGAAGCGTTCGCGCATCGCCGCGTAGGCCCGGTCGCGATTGCGGTCGTTCGTGTGCTGGGAGAGGACGGTCCTGATCAGCTCCGCGATCGGGTGCCCGTGCGGTTTGTTGACGGGCCGGCCGTAGAGCTCGCGCAGGCGGTCGCGGATCGCCCGCACCCGTTGCTTCCGAGGTCGCTTCCATTCCGTCATGACCGATCGCGCCTCGCTCGCCGTGCGAAGACCCCGGCATCGACCCTTGCTGTGTCCGCGCTCACCCGTCTGACCATATGCTGCGGCCATGAGCGCGGGGCGAGCAAGCGTGCATATCTGGTTCATCGCGCAGTGAGCGAAGCGCGAGGCAATACCGTGGCGAGGATCGAGGAGGCGGAGCTCCACGTCGACGGCGTCAGGGTCTTCTACCGGCGGCTGCCCGGAGACGGAACGCCGACCGTCTACTGCCACGGCAACCCCAGCCATGGCGAGGACTGGATCCCGTTCATGGAGCGGGGCGGTGGGCCGTCGATAGCAATCGATATGCCGGGATGGGGACGGTCGGAGCGCCCCGACCCGACCCGGTTCGACTACTCGATGAGCGGGCTCTCGGCGTTCACGGAACGCTGCCTCGAGGAGCTCGGAGTCGGCCGCCGCAAGCTGGTCGTCCACGACTGGGGGGCGCTGATGCTGATCGGCGCTCAGCGGCGCCCCGAGCTGGTCGAGAGGCTCGTCGCGATCGACGTCGTCCCGTTCACGCCCGGGTTTCGCTGGCACTGGATCGCCCAGATCTGGCGGCGCCGCCCGCTCGGTGAGATCGCCAACGCGACCACGACGAGGGCCTCGACCGCGCTGACCCTGCGCCAGGCCCGAGGCGATCGCAGCGCGATGCCGCCGGAGTTCGTCGAGTCGATCTGGAGATACTGGGATCGAGGAACCAGTCGCGCCCTGCTCCGCCTCTACAGACACGCCGACCCCGACCGCCTCGTCGCGGCCGGGAAGGACCTCGGCCGGCTCGAGTGCCCCGCCCTCGTCCTCTGGGGAGACAAAGACCGCTACCTTCCGGCCAGATTCGGCGCCGACCTCGCCGCGGCGCTCGGCGACGCCGAACTCGAAACCAGGGCCGGGGCCGGGCACTGGCCCTGGATCGACGACCCGACGATCGTCGATCGCGTGGTCGAGTTCCTCGAAGAGTGAGAGCGATGCACAGAGGCCCCGTTAACGGCGGGATTACAATTGCTTGATGCGGGTCTTGTCCGCCATCGAATCGAAGCTGCCCAAAGGCTGGGGTGATCTGGGGCGGCAGGTCCTGATCCTGGTCGGCGTCGACCTCGCCTACACCGCGGTCCGCGGGATCGCCGACGGCGAGAGGTCGGTCGCGATGGCAAACGGCCACCAGGTGATCGAATTCGAGCAGTCGCTGCACGGCCTGTTCGAGCCCCACCTGCAGTCGCTGTTCATGCATTCCGAGTGGGTGATCGACCTCGCCAACCAGCTCTACCTGAATGCGCAGTTCTCGATCGCCCTCGGCTTCCTCGTCTGGCTCTATTTCTGCCGCAACGAGTCCTACAACTTCGTCCGCAACATGTTCGTCGTCGCGATGGGCCTGGCGCTCGTCGGCTACACGCTCTACCCGACGGCGCCTCCGCGGATGTTCCCCGAATACGGCTTCGTCGACACGATCAACAAATTCTCCGGGATCAACCACGACTCGGCGATCGCCAAGTCGTTCATCAATCCCTTCGCCGCGATCCCGAGCATGCACTGCGCCTTCGCGGTGATGATCGGCGGCACCGGGGCGCTGGTCTGTCGCCACTGGTGGTCGCGGGCGTTCTGGGCCGCCTGGCCGCTGCTGATCCTCTGGGTCGTGATCGTCACCGGTAACCACTACTGGACAGATGCCGTGCTCGGCTGGATGGTCGCGATCACGGCGGCGGTCGTCGCCCAGCGGCTGTTTGCCCGCGCCCGGCCGGAAACCTGGTCGTTCCGCAGCTCCGGATCCAGGGAGGCGGAGGCCTGACCGGTCCCGCCGCGATCGACTAGCCTCAATTGACGATGGAGTCTGCGCCCCCCAGGGCTCCCGGGGCCCGCCGCAACGGCCGCCAGTCTCGCAGCGCCCAGGAGCTTCGGCTCTATGCGCGCGAGCGGCTGATCGATTCGCGGCTTACGCCGAACACGATCTCGGTCGTCGGCCTGATTCTCAACCTGGTCGCCGCGGCCCTGATCACCCAGCGCCTCTTCTTCCTCGCCGGGATCGCGTTCATCGTCGGCTCGGTGATGGACACGCTCGACGGGCGCTACTCGCGGATGTCGGGCAAGGGGACCCTCTTCGGCGCCTTCCTCGACTCGACCCTCGACCGGATCGAGGAGGGGATCGTGCTCGCCGCTGTCGCCGGCTACTTCGCGGCCACCGGACATGACTTCGCCGCCGCGATGTGCGTCGTCGCCGTGCTCGGCTCGCTGATGGTCTCCTACACCCGCGCCCGGGCCGAGGCGCTGGGCGTCGAGTGCAAGGTCGGCTTGGCGACGCGGCCGGTCCGCGTAGTGCTACTTTCGATCGGCTTGGTCTTCGCCAAGGGTGCCGGAATCGGGGATTTCGAACTGCTGGCGCCTGCGATCTACGCGATCGCCGCGCTGACCACGGTCACCACGATCCAGCGGGTCTGGCACGTCCGTAACGAGCTGAAGAGCCCCGAGCAAAACGAGCGCGCCGGAG
>DASXBC010000053.1:0-6796 GCA_036406355.1 Solirubrobacterales bacterium
CGCTCGCACTTCGCGTCGAGCTGCTCGAGCACGTCGGAGAGCAGGTCGTGGGTCATCGGACGGGGGGTCGAGGCACCCTGCAGCTTCATCAGGATCGCCGCCGCCTCGGGGTGCCCGATCCAGATCGGCAGGAACCTGTTCCCGTCGACGGTCTTCAGCAACACGATCGGCTGCTTGCCGACCATGTCGAAGCTGACGCCATAGATCTGCATCTGCTGCACAAACTCGCTCCCGGGATGGCTGGCCGCCCATTATAGGTCCGCGCCGATGCCCGCTCGCGGGGCGGCGGAGGCCCGGCGTGAGCAGTGGGCGATCCTGGATTCGAACCAGGGACCTCGTCCTTATCAGAGACGCGCTCTAACCGACTGAGCTAATCGCCCGGGAGAACTGCGGCGATGATAGCGACCGCCTGCGGGTCTCCGCCGGGGACGGTTCAGCCCCGGCTATTGCCGAGCCGGCGCGCGAGCTCGAGCGTCTCGGAGAGGTCGGAAAGGTGGATCTCGACCACGATCTCCTCGCCCCGCGGCCGGACTCGGACCTCGTGGCCGATGCTCGACTCGAGCTCATCGCCGACCTCGCGCAGCGCCGCCTGGCGCTCGGCATCGACCGACACGGCCTTCGGCCTGCGCCTGCGGTTTGGCTGGCTGGCCAACTTAACCCTGTTCTCGGTCTCGCGGACGGACCAGCCGCCCTTGGCCGCTTCGCGCGCGAGGCGGCGGCGGGCGTCGTTGCCGCGGATCCCGAGCAGTGCCCGTCCGTGCCCCTCGGTGAGCTCGCCCGTCTCGAGCTGCGCCAGCGTGTCGTCGGGCAGCTCGAGCAGCCGGATCAGGTTCGAGACGGCGGGGCGGCTGCGACCGATCCGCTTTGCCAGGTCCTCTTTCGAGAGGCCGAGATCCTCGACCAGCGCCGCGCAGGCCCGCGCCTCGTCGACCGGGTTGAGGTCCTCGCGGACGACGTTCTCGATCAGCGCCACCTGAAGCCGCTCGGCCCGCTCGGACTCGCGGACGATCGCCGGCACCTTCTCGAGCCCGGCCAGCTGGGCGGCGCGCCAGCGGCGCTCGCCGGCGATCAGCTCGTAGCTGCCGTCGGGCAGCGGTCGAACCAGCAGCGGCTGAACCACCCCGCTGGCCTCGATCGAGGAGGCCAGGCCGCTGAGCGAATCGGAGTCGAAGCGCTTTCGCGGCTGGTTGGGGTTTGGCTTGATCAGGTCGATCCGCAGCTCGCGGAGATCGCCGACGTCCTCGGCCGAAGCCTCGGGCAGGATCGCCGCGAGACCGCGGCCGATCCCCGGGCTAGCCACGCGCCGAAACCTCCTGGGCGAGCGCCCGGTAGGCGTCCGAGCCTCGCGAGGACGGAGCGTGCTCGGTCACCGGCAGGCCGTAGCTCGGCGCCTCGGCGACCCTGACGCTGCGCGGTATGACCGTCTCGAAGACCATTTCCGGGAAGTGGTCGCGCAGCTCCCGCTCGACGTCGTGGGCGAGACGCGTGCGCTCATCGTGCATGGTGATCAACAGACCTGACACATTCAGCGAGGGGTTCAACTCACGCCGGATCATCCCCACCGTGTCAAGGAACTGGACCAGGCCCTCGAGTGCCAGGTACTCGGCCTGGACCGGGACGATCACCCGGTCGGCGGCGACGAGGGCGTTGACGCTGACCGGGCCGAGCGAGGGCGGGCAGTCGAGCATCGTGAAGGCGAATCGCTCCCGAACCGGGCCGAGCCGTTCCCGCAGCCGCGTCTCCGATCCCTGAAGCCGCGGCAACTCGACCGAGGCGCCGGCGAGGTCGCGACTCGCCGGCACGATCCAGAGGTTGTCCGGCCCCGCCGGCCGGGCCGCCTCGGCGACCGAGACGTCGCCGATCAGGCAGTCGTATGAGGAGGGGTGCAGGTCGTGGGCGCCGCCCAGCGCCGTCGTCGCGTTGCACTGGGGGTCGAGGTCGACGAGCAGCGTCTGGGCGCCACCCCTCGCGATGCAGGCGGCGAGGTTGACGGCGGTCGTCGTCTTCCCGACCCCGCCCTTCTGATTTGCGACCGCGTGAACCAGGCCCATCCCCCGGCACCCTATTTAGCGGCGGCCGTCAGCCGCGGGGGCGCTTCTTCGCCATTCCCGGACGACGCGGAAGATCCTTCGGCGTCGGCGCCGTCTTGCGGAGGACGTGGAGGTGGCGATTGCGACTGCCCGCGTAGGGGCCGACGTCGAGCACCGACTCGGGCTGCATCGCCAGTGCCTGGGCCGCGCGCTCGGCCTGCCGCTCCTCGTCCTCGTCGCGCCTTCCCTTCCAGGCGACCAGCACGCCACCTTCGCGCAGCAAGGGCGAGGCGAGCTCGGCGAGGGTCGAGAGCCGCCCGACCGCCCGTGCGGCCACCGCGTCGTAGGACTCTCTGCCCTCCGCGCCCGCTGCCGCCCAATCCTCCGAGCGCGTGCACAACACCCTGGCGTTCTCGATTCCCGCCGCGTCGATCGCCCGCTCGATGAACTCGCACTTGCGGCCGACGGACTCGATCAAGTCGACGCCCGAGGCGGGCAGCGCGACCGCGAGCGGCAGGCCGGGGAATCCGGCGCCGGCGCCGACGTCGGCGATCCTGCCGGCGGCGCGAAGATCGGCGACATCGAGGCCGGTGAGGCTGTCGGCGACGTGGACCCTCCAGCCCTGGTCGGGGTCGACCACGGAGCTGACCGAGGCGCGCTCCTTGGCCAGCAGATCGAGGACGGCCTGGAGGGCGGCACGGGCGGAGGGGTCGAGCGACGGCGTCGCTCGTTCGCTCACTCTGAGACGAGCGGGGCGACGACCACGCAGCGATGCGGCTCGTCGCCTTCGCTGTAGGTCTCGACCCCGGCACGATCCCGGAGGAACTCGTGGACGACCCGTCGCTCCTGGGCGCTCATCGGGTCCATCTCGACAATCCGGTTGGCGCTCAGGGCCTGCTCGGCGGCCCGCGCGGCGCGGGCCGTGAGGACCTCGCGACGGCGGTCGCGATAGCCGGCGGCATCGAGCAGAACCCGCTTGCGGTCGCGGATCCCGCGGAACGCGGCCTGGTGGCAGAGCAGCTGCAGGGCGTCGATCGTCTGGCCTCGGCGGCCGATCAGCAGCCCGTAGTCGTCGTCACCGACGACCACCGCTTCGATCGCGTCCTCGTCCTCCTCGACCTCGACCTCACCCTCCAGCTCGAGCTCGTCGAGAACGCCCTCGACCAGCTCGCGGACCCGCTCCGCCGGCTCCTCCGGCCACTCCCTCGTCTGCCCCGACTCGTTCACGAATCTCACCCTATCCACAAACGCCCAAGGCGCGGGTGGGTGCAGCCGTAAGGGCTGGGAGGACGGCTGCCTCTATCGCCGCCGCTTCTTCTTTTTCGGCGGTTTCGGAGGCGGTTTGGCAGCCGCGACCTCCTCCGGAGTGGGGACGGCGGGTGCCGGGATCAGCCTGGCCGCGGCGTAGGACTGCCCGACCGTCCAGCAGTTGGTGGTGATCCAGTAGAGGCTGAGCCCCGCCGGGACGGCTGGGACGAAGAAGAGGCCGACGAGCGCGAAGGCGCCGAGCATCACGTACTGCTGGGATCCGGCCGCGGTCGGCGAGGAGCGCATCGTGATGAAGGTCGAAAGAGCCATCGAGGCGGCGAAGAGCACCATCAGGACGATCAGCTCCGCCCCCTGCGGCTTTTCGATCACGCTGTTGATGAAGAACCAGCCGGCGCCGCCGGCGGCTTCGACGTCCTGCTGAAAGTTGTCGCCGCGCAGGGTGCGGAAGAGGGCGAAGAAGATCGGCAGCTGGAGCAGGAGCGGCAGGCACGAGGCCAGCGGGTTGATTTTGTTCTCCTGGTAGAAGCGCATCATCTCCTGCTGCTGGCGCTGACGGTCGTTCTTGTATTTCTCCTGGATCGCTTTGATCTGCGGCTGCAGCGCCTGCAGGGCGCGCATGCCTTTGATCTGTTTGTAGGTCAGCGGGATCAGTACCGCCCGGACGCAGACGGTGAGGGCGATGATCGACGTGCCCCAGCTGAGCCCGATGTTGTCGTGGAAGAAGTTGAGGACCGATTCGGCGGCTTCCTCGAGCGGCTGGAGGATGTCGGCGAGCGGGATCACGACCGCGCCTCGCCGTGATGGTGGGCGGGGTCGACCGGCCCGACCCTGAGGGTGAAGGTGCGAGGCACCGGGTCGAACCCGCCATGGCTGAACGGGTTGCAGCGCAGCAGGCGCCAGCCGGCGAGCAGCAAGCCGCGGAGGGCGCCGAAGCGCCGGATCGAGTCGGCGGCGTAGGCGGAGCAGGTCGGCTCGTATTTGCAGCGGCGCGGCAGGGCGGGCGAGACCCAGCGCCGGTAGGCACCGATCAGCGCGAGGAGCAAGCGTTTCACGTGGAACGCTCCGAGGGGATCCCGGCCTCGGCGAGCGCTTCGTCGAGGCTGGCTCGGCCGCCCGCGAGACCCTCCTTCTCGATCAGCGCGCCGATTTCCGGGCGCGCCACGAGAACGAAGTCGTGTTCCTGCGGGAGCCGGTCGGCGGCCTCCCAGAAGGCTTCGCGCAGCACCCGCTTGACGCGGTTCCGCTCGGTCGCGTCGCCGACCTTGCGGCTCGCGGACACCCCGAGCCGGATCTCGGAGTCGACGCCGTCGCGGCGGGGAAAGCTGTAGAGCACCAGGTACCGGGTGGCATGGGAGGAGCCATCGCGGTACACGCGGTCGAACTCGCCGCTGCGCGAGAGGCGGCGTCGCTTCGCCATCGCTACGGAGTCAGGCGCTTCCGGCCTTTGCGGCGGCGGCGTTTGAGGATCGCCCGACCCCCTCGGGTACGCATCCGCGCCCGGAACCCGTGGGTCTTCGCCCGCTTGCGCTTCTTCGGCTGGTAGGTCCGCTTCATCTGAATTGCTCCCGCGTCGCTTCCTCGCGAAGGTCAGACTGACACGCTCGGTCGCTCCGCGCTCATTGGCCGTCGCAGTATACGGACGCCGGCCTCGGGGTCGCCGGAAGGAATTCTCGGCATTTGCGGGGCGGCCGGAATCGTCGCGCGAACCCGTCGCTATGGTCGCCTCGGGGTGCACGATGACGACGACCAACGCAGCCTCGAGGCTCTCTGGGGAGAGGTTCAGACCCAGCTGCGGTCATCTGTCCCGGAATCCACCTTTCGCCTCTGGCTCGAGCCGCTGCGGGCGGTCGGGGCGCGGGGAAGGACGATCTACGTCAGCGCGCCGGACGGGATCCGGGCCTGGGTCGAGCGCCGCTATTCGTCGCTGATCCGCGACGGGCTGGCGCGCGCCGGCGCCGTCTTCGACGACGTCAGCTTCGGACCCGTCGCCGGCGGCGTGGGCGAGCGGTCGAAGACCGACGCGGAGCTCAACCCCCACTACAGCTTCGACCGCTTCGTGATTGGCGAAGGGAACCGGCTCGCCCATGCCGCCGCCCTCGCGGTCGCAGAGGCGCCATCGGAGGCCTACAACCCCCTCTTCCTCCACGGCCCTCCCGGTCTCGGCAAGACCCACCTCCTCGTCGCGATCGCCAACTACCTGCGGGTCCAAGCGCCCGAGCTCGAGGTCCGCTACACGACCGCCGAGCGCTTCACCAACGAGTTCGTGGCGGCGCTGCGCAGCAGCGGCTCGGAGCGCTTCAAGGACCGCCACCGCGACCTCGACGTCCTCCTCGTCGACGACGTCCAGTTCCTCGAGGGCAAGCACGCGACCGAGGAGGAGTTCTTCCACACCTTCAACGCCCTGTATGAGGGCGGCAGCCAGCTCGTCCTCTCTGCGGACCGCCTCCCGAGCGAACTGTCGACCCTGGCCGAGCGCCTGCGCGACCGCTTCGAGTGGGGCTTCACCGTCGCGGTCGAGCACCCCGACCTGGCCACCCGACTCACCGTCCTGCGCCGGCTGGCGCGGGAGGCCGGGCTCGAGGCGGCGAGCCGGGACGCCCTGGCCGAGCTCGCCGGGCGGATCGACACCAACGTCCGCCGCCTGCGCGGCGCGCTGACGAAGGTGATCGCCCATTCCTCGATCACCGACCAGCCACTCAGCCCCGAGCTCGTAGCCGAGGTCGTGCCGCGGACCAGACGTGCCGGCGCGCTCGATCCCGTCGACGAGATCCAGGCCGTGGTGGCCTCATCGTTCGGCATCTCCACCGCCGACCTCATCGGGCCCGCCCGGACGGCCGAGCCCGCCCGGGCTCGTCACATCGCGATCCTGCTCACCCGTGAGAGCACCTCGCTCTCACTGCCGGAGATCGGCCAGCGCTTCGGCGGGCGCGATCACTCGACGGTCCTCAACTCGATAAGGCGGGCAGAGGCGGCGATCACTGACGACGAGCAAATCCGGACGCGCGTCAACAGCCTGCGTGAGACGATCCACAACCCCTCCGATCCGCGCGGCTGACGGCCGACGCCGCTGTAAGAATCAATGCCTTCCCACAATCCCGTCCACAACCCGGAAGCCCCGGCACAGCGGGGAATCGGTTGCCTCTGCCCGTTTTCCACAGGCCCTAATCCAACTCGATAGGAAATTTGTCTTTGAAGCTGATCACTCAACGAGAAGAGCTTTCCTCAAAGCTCTCGACCGTCTCGCGAGCGGTCTCGACGAGGGCCGCGACCCAGGCGCTCTCCGGAATCCTGCTCGCGACCTCCGAGACCGCGGTCGAGCTCAGCGCGACCGATGGCGAGATCGGTCTCAGGACCGACCTCGAGGCGACCGTCGAGGGGTCGGGCACCGTCCTCCTTCCCGGCCGCCTGCTCGCCGACCTCGTCCGGTCGCTCGCCGACGAGAAGGTCGAGATCGAGCTGCGCGAGGCCGAGCGGGACGTCGAGATCCGCTGCGGCGG
>DASXBC010000054.1:0-4572 GCA_036406355.1 Solirubrobacterales bacterium
CACCGGCCGCTTCGACGGCCCGTTCGTCTATGGGCGCGGCAAGGTCGAGGCGATGCAGGCGTTCGCGGCCGAGCACGGGATCGACCTCGAGCAGTCCTACGCCTATTCGGACTCGCTCTCCGACCTGCCGATGCTGCGCGCCGTCGGCCACCCGGTCGCGGTCAACCCCGACCCGGCCCTGGCCGAGATCGCCGGCGAGGAGGGGTGGGAGATGATGCGCTTCGAGCGGCTCGGCCGCCGTTTGGTCGCGATCGCCGTCACCCTGCTCGCGACGTTCGCCGGATTCGGAGCGTCGCGGATCGCGGCCCGCCGCAAGGCCCCGCCCCGACGGTTCCCGGTCCGCCGCTAAGACCCAGGACTCGCCGCGGCCGGAACCTCGCCGAGCGCGTTGCGGCCGCTCGGATGGGCCGCGAAGAATTCCTTCCCGGCCTCATGCCCGGAGCGGAACAGGAAGTCCCGCTGTTCGGTGGAGAGGTCGAAGTCCAGGGTTTCCACGTCGCCGGTCGGGATCGAGACGACCCGGTCGCCGAAGCCGAGGACGTCGCGGGTGTCGAACGCGTTCATCGCGGTGTCGAGGATCGCCCTGGCCATATCGATCGGCCAGTCGATTCCACCGATCTCACGGTGAGAGGGCTGCCCGACGCCCATCCCGGCGTGCAGCCGGAAGCCCCAGGTCGGCCGCCGCGGCGCCGGGCGATCGAAGAGGAAGACCGGGAAGGCGCTGGCGACCCCACCGTCGACGAGGACGGCGTCCTTCCCGGTCGCCCGGTCGCGAAGGCCCAGCGGCGGGAAGAAATAGGGATATCCGGCGCTTACCCTGACCGCCTCGGCGATCGGGAACTCGTCGGGCCGCAGCGGGCTGCCCCGGTCGTCCTCGTAGAGCGCGACGTCGTCGGGGAAGACGACGAGCCGCGAGTGGGCGAGGTCGCAGCCGACCACCTGCAGCCGGCCGTCGAGCTCGCCGAAGGTCGTGGCCGGGGCGGGGGCGTTGCTCAGCAGCCCGTCGATCCAGTCGGCGAGGCCGGTGCCGCGGGTCAGGCCGTGGCGCCGGACGAGGTTGATCGCCCTCCTCAGGGGGTTCGACGATTCGCCGATCCGGGTGTAGTCGGTGGCGTCGAGCGCGTCGCGCATCCCGGCCGCGTCGTAGCCGACGGCGAGCGCCATCGCCGCGATCGCGCCGGCCGAGGTTCCCGCCAGCCGCATCCACTCCGTGAAGCCCGCCTCTTCTGCGGCGGCGATCGCTCCCGCGAAGGCGATTCCCTTCACCCCACCGCCAGAGAACACGGCGTCGGCCTGCACGGTTAAAGGCTAACCCGCCTCCTACACTGTCTGCCCATGGCGACCGAGCCGCGCGAGAAGCCCTCGCTCGAGGAGCGCGAGGCTGAGTTCTCGACCCTTTCGGGACACCCGATCGAGCCGCTCTACGAGGATGCTCCGGGAAGTCCCGAGACGACGATCGGCCGTCCCGGCGAGTACCCGTTCACGCGCGGCCCGTACCCCTCGATGTACCGCGGCCGGCTCTGGACGATGCGGCAGTTCGCCGGCTTCGGCACGGTCGAGGAGACCAACGAGCGCTTCCACTACCTGCTCGACCACGGGCAGACCGGCCTCTCGACGGCGTTCGACATGCCGACCCTGATGGGCTACGACTCCGATCACGCCCGCAGCCTCGGCGAGGTCGGGCGCGAGGGCGTCGCGGTCGACACCCTCGACGACATGGAACAGCTCTTCGAGGGGATCCCGCTGGGCGCGGTCAGCACCTCGATGACGATCAACGCACCGGCGGCGATCCTGCTCGCCTTCTACGTCCTCGTCGGCGAGCAGCAGGGGGTCGCGCCCGAGCAGCTCGCGGGGACGATTCAGACCGACATCCTCAAGGAGTACATCGCCCAGAAGGAGTGGTGCTTCCCGATCGAGCCGGCGCTGCGGCTCGTGACCGACATGATCGAGTGGTGCTCGCGCGAGATGCCGCGCTGGCACCCGGTCTCGATCTCCGGCTACCACATCCGCGAGGCGGGCTCGACGGCCCAGCAGGAGCTCGCGTTCACCCTCAAGGACGGATTCACCTACGTCGAGCGGGCCCTCGAGCGCGGCCTCGACGTCGACGATTTCGCCCCCCGCCTCTCGTTCTTCTTCAACGCCCACATCGACTTCTTCGAGGAGATCGCCAAGTACCGGGCGGCGCGCCGGATATGGGCGCGGGAGCTGCGCGACACCTACGGCGCCCGGCGCGAGGAGTCGATGCGGCTCAGGTTCCATGCCCAGACGGCCGGCGTCTCGCTCACCGCCCAGCAGCCGCTCAACAACGTCGTCCGCACCTCGCTCGAGGCGCTGGCGGCGGTTCTCGGCGGCACCCAGTCGCTGCACACGAACTCCTTCGACGAGGCGCTGGCGCTGCCGACCGAGGAGGCCGTCAGGGTCGCCCTCCGCACCCAGCAGATCATCGCCTTCGAGTCCGGCGCCGCGAACACGCCGGACCCGCTGGGGGGATCGTGGTTCGTCGAGAAGCTGACCGACGAGATCGAGGCGGCCGCCTACGTGTACTTCGCCCGGATCGACGAGATGGGGGGCATGGTCGAGGCGATCCGCCAGAACTTCCCCCAGCGCGAGATCGCCGAGGCCGCGTTCGCCCATCAGCGCCAGCTCGACGAACGCAGCCGAATCGTCGTCGGCGTCAACGATTTCATCGCCGAGGGCGAGCCGGCGACCCCGATCCTGCGGATCGACCCCGCCCTCGAACGCAAGCAGGTCGACCGCCTCGCGACGACCCGCGAGCGCCGCGACGGGGCCGCGGTCGAGGCCGCCCTCGCCGAGCTCAAACGGGTCGCCGCCGGCGGGGCGAACCTGATGCCGCCGATCATCGAGGCGGCGCGCGCCCGCGCAACCGAGGGCGAGATGATCGCCGCGATGCAGGAGGTCTTCGGCACCTACACCGAGTCCCCGGTCTTCTAGCCCTCACCCCGATCTCTTGGTGACGATTCGGCGCGCTCGACGGCGCGAAGAAGGATCCTTCGCACGTGCGCCGGCGCGTGCTTGATCTGCCAGTGAGAGAAGCGCAGTGGCCACATGCCGGCCGCGAGGTGGGCCTGATCGCGCTCCAACCCGCGCGTCTGCTGCGACGCTGTGCGGTGATATCTCAATCCGTCGGCCTCCATCACGATCCCCAGGTCCGGCCAGAAGAAGTCCACTTCGTAGCCGTTCACCCACACCTTCGTCTCAGGCGAAGCGAGGCCGATGGTGCTGGCCAGGCGCCTCGTTTCCTGCTCGAGTTCTGAGTCGCTGAGCCGGAAGGTGGAAGGGTCGAGAAGCTCTCGCAGCACCGCCACGCCGGGCTGAGCGCGGAAATCCCCGAGCGAACCCTGCAGGGCGTCCGCTTTCAGCCGGCCGAGTTTGTCCGCCTCGTTGACGGCGCGCTCGAGCTGCATCGGTCTCAGTCGCGTCGCTTGGTCGATCAGGGTTCGCGCGGGCGAGGTGACCGGAATGCCTTCCCAGACGACGGCATCCGCCAGCGCCGTGTCCGTGCGCCGGTGAACCCGGATCCCAGGCCGCCGGCTGCGCCTCCTCGACGGCACAGAAACATCGATCAGGCCGTCCTGCTCCGTCCCGAATTTCCACAGCGACGCCGCGCTGCCGTGGCTCAGCACAGCATCCGGCCCGCAGGCGAGCACCGCCGCCATCCAGCGCCCATGCCTTCCCAGTGTCGGACGGCCGACCGCATAGACACCGCGCCGCACAGGGTGCAGCCGCCCAGAGGCGATCCGCCGCTCGATCTGCCGCGGTCCGAGTCCAAGCTGGAGGAGCTGCCTGCGTGCGATCGCGCCGTGCTGCCGCCTCACCAGATTCCAAATTGCCGCATTCCGCCCGACCCCAACTGGCGAGTGGTCGTTTGACCCACGCATGGGGTGGCTAAGTGTTCGGCGGCCGCGATTCCTCCCTGGTTCTCTAATCTTCCCGCCTTCATGGAGGCAGCAACAGCACGCAAGATCAGGGTCGTGGTCGCCAAGCCCGGGCTCGACGGGCACGACCGGGGGGCGAAGATCATCGCCCGGGCGCTGCGCGACGCCGGGATGGAGGTGATCTACACCGGGCTGCACCAGACGCCGGAGCAGATCGCCGAGACCGTGATCCAGGAGGATGCCGACGCGGTCGGCCTCTCGATCCTCTCCGGAGCCCACATGACCCTCGTCCCGCGCGTCGTCGAGCTCCTGGCCGAGCAGGGCGTCGACGACGTCCTCGTCACCGTCGGCGGGACGATCCCGGCCGAGGACATCCCGGAGCTGAAGAAGCTCGGCGTCGCCGCGGTCTTCACCCCGGGGGCGGGCACCGACGAGATCGTCGACTTCATCCGCGAGGGCGCCGGCGAGAAGCACAAGCGTGATGCTTGACACCCCGGTCGCCGGATCTATGGATAGACTGACTGACTAGTCAGTCAACGATTCCAAGGAGCCCGATCTTGAAGATTTGCGTCCTGGTCAAGGAGGTACCGGACGCCGCCGTCCAGAAGCGCATCGACCCCGGAACGATGCGGCTGGATCGCAGCGGTGAGAAAAACCTCAACCCCTTCGACACCCA
>DASXBC010000055.1:0-3975 GCA_036406355.1 Solirubrobacterales bacterium
GTCGAAGGCGAAAACGCCTTCGTCATGTTCACTCCGGTCGGCGGCACCGCCTCCTACTTCGTGATGAAACACGACCCCGACGGCTGGAAATCGACCAGCCTCAGCCCCGGCGTCCCGTTCAACCCCGCGGGCGGGTAGGGCCATCCACGGGCGGGGACGCGACAATGTCCCACGCCGGCGCTGCCACCGGGCCCTGCTCGAGCTGAGCGCCGAACGCGGTTACCCGGCGCTTGCCCCCGAGGCCGCCGCTGCGCTGGCGCAGCAGAGCTGGCGAGAGCTGATCCGGGCGATGGAAGAGCTGACCGCTCGCTCCCCGGCGCTCAACCTCTAACATCGAGCCGCGATTACGAGCCGCCGGCGCGGCTCTCAACCGTTTCGCACGCCCGGATAGCTCAGTTGGTAGAGCACTTCCATGGTAAGGAAGGGGTCACCGGTTCGAGTCCGGTTCCGGGCTTTTCGCAGCCGGGTAGCCGCTGGGGATGGCGACCGAGATCGAGCGCAAGTTCCTTCTCGATGAGGCGCCGCCCTGGTCCGAGGGCAGTGAGTCGATCCAGATCGAGCAGGGCTATCTGGCGATCGACGGGGAAACCGAGGTCCGCGTCCGCCGCGCCGACCGCGAGGCACTGCTCACGGTCAAGGGCGGCCACGGCGAGGTCCGCGACGAGGTCGAGATCCAGCTCGACGAGGGACAGTTCGAGGCGCTCTGGCGGCTGACAGAGGGCAGGCGCCTGAGGAAAGCAAAGCATCTGATCCCGCTCGACGGAGGCTTGGAGGTCGAGCTCGACGTATTCGAGGACTCCCTCGGTGGTCTGCTCGTCGCCGAGATCGAGTTCGCCGACGGGGTCCAGAGCCACGGGTTCGAGCCGCCGGACTGGCTCGGCGAAGGAGATCAGCGGCGACGAGCGTTACGCCGGGCAGAGCCTGGCGGTGAACGGCGCTCCCGCGGTGTAGGCGGGCGGATGAAGGGAAGCAGCTGAACATGGCGTCAAGCCCGCGCAAGGACGTCGTTCAGGAGCGCTCCGGGGAAGGTTCGGACAGCGACAGCGCGCGCACCTACCGACTGAAGCGCAGGGAGGCGATTGCCGAGGGGGTTGCGCGGATCGCCTCGGGCCGGGCCGAGAACGGTCGAGTCAACGCCTACTGGGAGGCCTGGCGCCCGGACTGACGCTCCCGGGCCGTTTCGCTGTTAGGTTGCGGCGCGTGGACTTCGCCCTCTCCGACGAGCAGCGCGACTTTGTCGACGCGATCCGGCGCTTCTGCGAGCGCGAGTGCGGGACGCAGGAGCAGCGCGAGGAGCTGACCGAGGGCTACCGGATCCACCACAACGACTCGATCTATCGGCAGATGGCCGATCTCGGCTGGACCGGAATCACGATCCCCGAGGACTACGGCGGTTCCGGCGGCACGATGCTCGACGCCTGCCTGTTCATGGAAGAGACCTCGCGCGGCCTTGCACCGATCGGCGGCTACGCGACGACGCTGATTGTCGCCGGCGCGACCGGGCGCTTCGGCACCGACGAGCAGAAGGGGGAGATCCTCGGCGGGATCGCCGGCGGCGCGGTCGAGGCGATCGCGATGACCGAGCCCGAGTCCGGCTCCGACGTCGGCTCGCTGACGACCTCGGCCGAGCGGCTCAACGGCGGCTTCGTCCTCAACGGCCAGAAGGTGTTCATCTCCAACGCTCACATCTCCGACCACGTCCTGATCGTCTGCCGGACGACGAAGGGGGAGTCGAAGCACGAGGGCCTGACGATGATCTGGGTCCCGCGCGAGGTGGACGGTATGGAAATCGTCCCGATCGAGACGATGGGCGGCCGCGAGACCAACACCCTCTATCTAAACGACGTCGAGGCCCCGGCCGAGGCGGTGCTCGGCGAGGTCGACCAGGGCTGGACCCAGCTGATGGCGGGCCTCAATGTCGAGCGCCTGATCCTCGCGGCGACGATGCTGGGAATCGCTCAGCGGGCCTTTGACGACGCCCTCGCCTACGCCAAGGAGCGCCGGCAGTTCGGCCGGCCGATCGGCTCCTTCCAGGCTCTCCAGCACCGCTTCGCGGACCTCGCGACCGAGCTCGAGGCGGCGCGGCTGATGACGCGCTGGGTCGCGACCCTGACCGACGAGGCGCCGGACCGGATGCTGCCGAGGGAGGCATCGATGGTGAAGCTCTTCGTCACCGAGGTCGCGAAGCGGGTGACGCTCGAGGGAATGCAGATGATGGGCGGCTACGGCTACTCCTCCGAGTACGACATGGAGCGCCTCGTCCGCACCTCGCTGGTCTCGACCATCTACGGCGGCACCTCCGAGATCCAGCGCGGGATCATCGCCAAAACCCTGGGCCTCTGACTCGCTATCCTTCAGGTCTGCCTCGCGCCTCGGCCCGGGGTTTTCTCTTGTAAGAGCTTCCATACTTCGATGAGGGAGAAATGGCTCGCGGAGATGTCCGCATCGCGGTGACGCTGGCTTGCGAAGACTGCAAGCGGCGGAACTATCAGACCAACAAGTCGCGGCGAAACTCGCCCGACCGGATTGAGCTGCGCAAGTTCTGCCGCTGGTGTGGCCGCCACACCGCGCACAAGGAGACGCGCTAGCCCGATGGCCAAGACACGGGCCCAGCGCAAGGCCGAGAAACGCGCCCGCGAAGCACAGGAGCAGAAACGCTCTGGCGGCTCGAACGACGGCTCGGAGAGCCGCGCCCAGCACGACACGCAGGTCCCGGTCTCCGGCGAGGTGGCGGAGATCGAGGCCGTCGAGGCGGGGATCGCAGCCGGCGCCGCCGAAGCTGACCTGGAGACGCCGGACGCGCCGAAGCCGACCCGGACCCAGCGCCGCGAACAGGCGAAGAAGGCGAAGGAAGCGGAACGGCGCGAGCGCGACGATCGCAAGCGCCGCGAGCGCGAGCAGCTCGCCAAGCGCCAGAAGCAGGCGGCCGCCGACCGCCAGCGCGGCGGCGTGTTCGGCTTCCTCGCGTCCTGCTGGGCGGAGCTCAAAAAAGTCCAGTGGCCGGACCGCGACACGCTGGTCCAGGCGACGGCCGTCACGATCATCTTCGTCGCCGTCGCCGCCGCCTACCTCGGCGCCCTCGACGGCGTCTTCAGTTGGCTCATCCAAAGGATTCTGTGAGGTATCCATGTATCGCTGGTACGTGATCAACACCTACTCCGGGCACGAGAACAAGGTCAAGCACAACCTCGAGCACCGGGTGCAGACGATGAGCCAGAACCGCAACGTGCGGCAGGTCGTCGTCCCCACCGAGCAGGTGATGGAGGTCAATAAAGACGGCCAGAAAGAGCCGAAGGAGAAGCGGACGATGCCGGGCTACGTCCTCGTCAACATGGAGTTGACCGACGACGCCTGGGGACTGGTCAAGAACACGCCCGGAGTCACCGGGTTCGTCGGCGCCAGGAACAAACCGGTTCCGCTCTCAAAAGTCGAGGTCGACCGCCTGCTTCACCGCGAGACCGCCGAGCGCCCCCGGACCCAGGCCCAGTTCTCGATCGGCGAGTCGGTCAAGGTCATCTCCGGCCCGCTCTCGGACTTCTCGGGCGAGATCGCCGAGATCAACGAGGACGCCGCGAAACTCAAGGTCCTGGTCTCGATCTTCGGCCGCGAGACGCCGGTCGAGGTCAACTACGACCAGGTCAAGAAGATATAGCGAAGACCGCTACCCTCACCGACCCCGATGGCGAAAAAAGTCCTCACGATCATCAAGCTTCAGATCCAGGCCGGGAACGCGAACCCCGCGCCCCCGGTCGGCCCCGCGCTCGGTCAGCACGGGGTCAACATCATGGAGTTCTGCAAAGCCTTCAACGCCCAGACCCAGTCCGAAGGCGGCACGATCATCCCGGTCGAGATCACCGTCTACGAGGACCGCAGCTTCGACTTCATCACCAAGACGCCGCCCGCCGCGGTGTTGATCCGGGAAGCGATCGGGATCTCCAAAGGCTCGGGCGAGCCACACGTCAACAAAGTCGGCAC
>DASXBC010000056.1:0-2821 GCA_036406355.1 Solirubrobacterales bacterium
TCGCAGAGAAGGGCTATCCGGAGACGACGATCGCCGACATCATCGAGCGCGCCGGAACCTCCTACCGGGCGTTCTATGAGCTCTTCGAGAGCAAGGAGGACGCGGTCGTTGCGGCGCTCGACGTCGGCTCGCTGCAGATGCTGGCGGCCGCGCTGCCGGCATTCAGGATCGCCAACGACTGGCCCGAGGCGGTGCGGGCGACGCAGGAGGCGATGTTCCTCTACGGCGTGCAGGAGCCCGAGTACGCGCGGCTGGGGGCGGTGGAGATGTACGCGGCGGGCAAACGGGCGCTGGAGCAGCGCGAGCGGGTGACCGAACAGATGGAGGCGCTACTGGCCCTCGGCTATGAGCTCGCCCCGGACATACCCCCGATCACCGCTGAGGCAATCGGCGGGGCGCTTTACGCGCTCTTCTATGAACACGTGAAAACGAAAGGGCCCGAGCGCTTGGCGGAGCTGGTGCCATGGGCCGTCTACGTGACACTGACTCCGTTTCTGGGCGGCGAGGAGGCCTACGCGGTCGCCACCGGTGACGGTGAGGGCGGTGAGTGAGCGCGACCCGGGTCGCGCACGTTGGGCGAGTAGGGTTCAGTCGTCGTGCTGTCCTGGCTAGGCAGGCTGATGATCTCTCGCAACATGGCGAGCTCGCGCGAAGGCGACCTCGAGCCCGCCCTTCGGATGGATGCCAACGACATCCGCTTCAAATTCCCCGGCGACAGCTCCTGGGGAACCGAGATCGAGGGCAAGGACGAGCTGCGGAAGTGGTTGGAGCGGTTCGCAGAGGCCGGGGTCCAGATCTACCCGGATGAGGTCGTGCTTCAGGGGTTCCCCTGGAAGCAGACGATCTGCGTCCGCGGAACGGTCCACCTCGACAGCGACGACGGCGAGCGGGTCTATGACAACCGTTACGTGATCTGGGGCCGGATCGCCTGGGGAAAGCTGCGCGAATACGAGGTCTACGAGGACACCCAGAAATCGAAGGCGCTCGACGGCTACCTGGAGTCGGTCGGGAAGCTCCCGCAGTGATCTACATGCTGAGGCACGGCGACGCCGAGCGGGGCAGCGGTGACGACGCGGCACGACGGCTGACCGAGAAGGGCGAGCGCCAGGCGGCGACCGCCGGGCGGGCGATGGCGGCGCTCGGGATCGAGCTCGACACCTGCCTGACGAGCCCGAAGGTTCGGGCGGCCGAGACGGCGCGGCTCGCCTGCGCGGCCCTCTCCACGGTGCCCGAGACGGTGGACGAGCTCGCGGGTCGCTTCGATGCGCTCGACCTCGCTGCGGGCCGCGGCGAGGTGCTGCTGGTCGGCCACAACCCCGACTTCAAGACCGAGGTTTCCCGCCTCACCGGGGCAAATGCCAAATTCCGCAAGGGCGGGGTCGCGATTCTCGACGGCAGCACGTTGCTGGCGATGCTCCGCCCCGAGGATCTGGCCGCGATCGCCGCCCGGCGATGAGGCTTTGCCGCTTCCTCGCCGACGGCGAGGCCCGCCTCGGCCTGGACGACGGGGGCCGCCTGGTCGACCTCACCGCCCCGGCGCCGGAATTGCCGACCGAACCCGCCGCGGCGATCGACGCCGTCGGTATCGATCGATTGACGGAGCTGGCCGAGCTCGCGGCCGAGCCCGGCCCGGGGGAGCCGGTCGAGGCGATTCGGTTGCTGAGCCCCGCCCGACCGCGCAAGTACCTGGCCATCGCCCTCAACTACGCCGACCACATCGCCGAGACCGGGATGGAGGCGCCGCAGGTGCCGACCTTCTTCAACAAGCAGTCGACCTGCGTCGTCGGCACCGGCGCCGCGATCCACATGCCCTCAGTCTCGGACAAGCTCGACTACGAGGGGGAGCTGGCGGTCGTGATCGGCAGGCGGTGCCGGCACATCGCCCCCGAGGACACCGCCTCGGTGATCGCCGGCTACACGATCGCCAACGACGTCTCGGTCCGCGACTGGCAGATGCGGGCGCCGACGATGACGATCGGCAAGTCCTTCGACACCCACGGCCCGCTCGGGCCCTGGCTCGTCACGGAAGATGAGATCGGCGACCCCCAGGACCTCGGGATCCGGACCTTCGTCAACGACGAGCAGCGCCAGGACGGCAACACCTCGGAGATGGTGTTCGACTGCTTCCAGCAGGTCTCCCACCTCTCCGAAGCCTTCACGCTCGAGCCCGGCGACGTGATCGCAACCGGCACCCCGGCCGGGGTCGGTGTCTCAATCCAGCCCTTCCCGCAGGGGCTGCTGAAGGTCGGGGACACGGTCCGCGTCGAGATCGACGGGATCGGCGAGCTCCGCAATGAGGTCGTCGCCGAGCCCGAGGGGTTCCTCGTCCACGACGACCCGCCCGCCTGAGCATGGATCGAATCGTCGCCAGGGCCCACCTCAATCTGGTCGAGAGCTCGCGTCACCTGTTCGAACTCGATTCGGGCGCCACCGTGGAGGCGGATGACGGCTGCCTCCTCGGCGCCGGCAGCTCCGAAAACCCGGCGATCTCGAACGCCGCGTTCCGGGTCGACGACATGCTCGACCCGGCCGAGCTGCTGCGACGGGCGCGCGAGTTCTTCGGCGCGCGCGGCCGCGGATTCTCGCTCTGGACGCGCGGCGACCGGCCGGAGGACCGAGACCTGCTCGAGGTCGCCGGCGAGGAGGGCCTCAACCCGTTCTTCGAAATGCCGGAGATGGTGATGGCGCGGCGGGCGGAGCAGACGCCGCTGCCGGACGGGATCGAGCTTCGGCGTCTCGAGAGAGCCGAGGAGGCGGCCGACTACTGGCGGGTCGCGAGGGAGGCCTACGTCAGCATCGGGTTCCCGCCCGAGGTCTTCGA
>DASXBC010000057.1:0-3118 GCA_036406355.1 Solirubrobacterales bacterium
CGAGTTCAAGGGCGGCGTGCGCGCCGTCGACGGGATCGACCTCGAGGTGCGCCCGGGTGAGATCTACGGATTCCTCGGGCCTAACGGGGCCGGCAAGTCGACCACGACCCACATGCTGACCACGCTCCTGCCCCCCACCGCAGGCTCCGCGCGGGTCGCCGGCCATGACGTCGTCCACGACGGTGCCGCCGTGCGCGACGCGATCGGCGCCGCCCTGCAGGAGGCCGCCCTCGATCCGAACCTGACCGCGCGCGACCACATGCGGCTCCAGGGCGCGCTCCACGGCATGCCGAAGGCCGAGCGCACGCAGCGAGGCGACGAGCTGATCGAGCGCGTCGGCCTCGCGGACGCCGCGGACCGCAGGGTGGGCGGCTACTCCGGTGGCATGAAGCGCCGCCTCGATCTGGCGCTCGCCCTGCTCCACGGCCCTCGTGTCCTCTTTCTCGACGAGCCGAGCACCGGCCTCGACATCCAGAGCCGCACCGCCCTCTGGGACGAGGTGGCACGCCTCTCGCGCGATGACGGGGTGACGGTCTTCCTCACCACGCAGTACCTCGAGGAGGCCGACCAGCTCGCCGACCACCTCGGGATCATCGACCACGGCAAGATCGTCGCCGCCGGCACCCCCGAGGCGCTCAAGGCCGAGGTCGGCCGCCCGACGGTCGAAGTCGTCCCGGCGGATCACGCCGAGCGTGACCGCGCAATCGAGCTGCTTCGCCCCTTCGGCGAGCTCGTCCCCGGGACGCCCCAGGGCGCCGCGGTCCGGCTCGAGGAGGACGGAGGCGAGCGCCTCGCCGACATCATCCGCGCCTTCGATCAGGCCGACGTGAAGGTCGCGAACCTGGAGCTCCACGAGGCGAGCCTCAACGACGTCTTCCTGACGAAGACCGGCCGGTCCCTCGAGGGAGCCCAGCGCGAGGCCGCCGAAGAGGGCGAGACCGGCGAGCAGCCCGCCATCGCGGGAGCGCCGGCCTGATGGAGGCGGCGACGGCAACAGCGCCGTTCGCGGTACGCCGCGAACGGCCCTCGATCTGGACGCAGGCACCGGAGCTCGCCCGCCGCTCGATCATGCGGACGATTCGGCAACCCGCCGCGATCATCCCGGCGACCGTTTTCCCCCTGATCCTGGTGGCGATCAACTCGGTGGGACTCAAGTCCGCCACCACCCTCCCGGGCTTCCCAACGGACTCCTACGTCACCTTCGCCATCGCCTTCGCCTTCATCCAGGCGGGGACCTTCGCGGTGATCGGAACCGGCCAGAATCTCGCCGAGGACAACCAGAGCGGCTTCTTCAATCGGCTTCAGCTCACTCCGATCCACCCGGCCGCCCTCGTCACGGGCCAGCTCGCCGGCACGCTCGCGCTCGGCCTGTTGCAGGCGACCACGTACGTCGCGGTCGGGCTGCTCGCCGGCGCCCACATCCAGGCCGGGGTGGGCGGAGCGCTGGTCCTGATCGCCCTCTCCATCGCGATCTCGCTCGCCTTCGGCTCGATCGGGCTGGCGGTCGGGATGCGGGTCGACGCACCGGAGAAGGTCCAGAGCCTCTTCCCCGTCATCTTCGTGTTCCTCTTCCTGAGCTCGATGAACCTGCCGCGGAACCTGATCCAGACGGACTGGTTCCGCGAGGTGGCCACCTACAACCCGGTCAGCTACATGGTCGAGGGACTTCGTTCCCTTCTGATTGATGGCTGGAACGGCGAGGCGCTGGCGCTCGGCTTCGGCTGCGCCCTCGGGATCCTCGCGCTCGGGCTCACCTTCGCCTCGCTCGGCCTCAAGGAGAGGATGGTGCGGACATGAGGCGCTATTTCTTGGTCGCCGGCGGGCTTTCGTGGCGCCTCCTTCGCAGGCTGGTCACCAACCCGATGCTGTTCCTGCCGCCGATGCTGATGCCGATCTTCTTCTTCACCGCCTTCGCGGGCGGGCTCTCTGCGATCAGCAACGCCCCGGGCTTCGACTACGGCCCCGGCTACACCTCGTTCATCTTCGCCTTCGTCCTCTGCCAGGCCGCCGCCTTCGGCGGGGTCTTCGGCGGGTTCTCGATCGCGGCGGACTTCCAATTCGGATTCGGCCGGCGCCTGCTGCTCGCGACCCCTCACCGGAGCGCGCTGATCTTCGGCTACGGGATCGTGGCCATGTTTCGCGCCCTCGTGACGCTCGGCGCGGTGACGGTGATCGGCCTCGCGGTGGGCATGAACCTCGACGGCGGCGGCCTCGACCTCTTCGGGATCTACGGCCTGGCCGCGATCATCAACATCATCGGCCTGCTCTTCGCTTCCGGCGTGGCGCTCCGCTTCCGAAGCCTCCAGGCGACCCCGCTGATGCAGGTGCCGGTCTTCCTCTTCCTCTTCCTCACGCCCGCCTACGTGCCGCGCGAGCTACTCGGCGGCTGGGTGCACGCGGTGGCCCCGTTCAACCCCGCCACCCACGTGATGGAGACCGCCCGCGACCTGATCGCGGGAACCGGCTCCGAGTACCTGGCGACGCTCGGCATCATCTCGGCGCTGCTGGCCGCGGTGTTCGTCTTCGCGATCACCGGGCTGCGGCGCGCCGAGGCCGCCGGCTAGCTCCGAGGCCCAGCGCGAACGTCCCGGAGCTATCGCCGAGCGAGAACTGCGGGACGCTCACCGCGCGGCACCTCAGCGAACGTCCCGGACCTATCGGTGAGCGAGAACTGCGGGACGTTCAGCGCCGGGTCCCGCAGGTGCGGGGTTCCGCGCGAACGTCCCGCGCTGGACCCTATGCGGGGGGTTGCGGGACGTTCGCCGGTTTTCCTTCGGTGAGCCGTTCGTCGATTCGCCGGTCCGCGCGCCGCTTCGCGCCGTCGGTGACCAGCTTCCCCCAGCGGCTGCGGTTGCCGGCCACCCAGCGGTAGGCGCGATCGGTCGCTCGCGGAATCCGTGCGGTGAGCGCCGCCATCGAGGCCCCGCCCGGCAGCAGCCGGAACAGGACCGGGAAGGCCGCGCCCGCGGAGCGAACCGCGCCGTCGTCGTCGACCAGGTGCCAGGAGGCGAGCCGCTCCTCCTCCGGCATCCCGGCGAGCAGGCGATCCGCCTGCTCGGACTGGATCGCGACCGGGCGGAGCGAGCGGCGCCGGTCCCAGGCGAGCACCTTGCCCAGG